>JADGNU010000050.1 GCA_017883305.1 Candidatus Aminicenantota bacterium
CTGCTCGACCTGAAGACGGGCCGCTTCCTGCTCCTCGGGAGCGTCGCCGACTACGCCTTCAACAGGAACGGCGCGCTCCTCGCCTACACGGTGGATGCGGCGGTGAAAGACGGGAACGGGCTCTTCGTCTTCGACGCCCGCAACGGCCGCGTGACGCCTCTCGACAACGACGCCAAGGACTACAACCGCCTGGCCTGGAACGACGAAGGCACGGCCTTGGCGGTCCTCAAGGGGACCGAGGTCGAGAAGATGCGCGAGAGAGACAATGTCCTCATCGCCTTCCCGGACGTCCCGGCGATCCTGAAGGACGGCGATCGTGCGCCGAAACCGGCTCTTCTCGACCCGGCCAAGGCCGCGGGCTTTCCGAAAGGCTGGGTCGCGAGCGACCGGGCCGGCCTCGCGTGGAGCGATGACGGGAAGCGCGTTTTCTTCGGGATCAAAGAGCAGGTCCCCGCGCCGGACACAACCCGCAAGTCCACGGACGAAGCGGCCGATGTGGACGTCTGGAACACCAACGACGACCGAGTCCAGTCTCTCCAGATGGTCCGGGCCGAGCAGGACCGCAACTTCACGTTCCGGGCGGCCTTCGATGTCGCGGCCGGCAAGTTCGTCAAGCTCGCCGACGAGACCATGCGCGAGCTCGACGTCGCCCCGGACGGCGTGTGGGCCGTCGGCCTCGACACGCGGGCGTACCTGCGCGACGAGAAGGTTCTCCCGGCCGGGGACTACTACCGGGTCAATACGTCCACGGGCGAGCGGACGCTCATCGCCAAGGGCCAGCTGACAGGCCGCTACGTCTTCGGCATCCATCCGCGCGGCACCCAGTTCCTCTATTGGAAGGACGGAACGGTCGTGGCTTACGACTTCGCCGCCGGGACGGCCAAGGCCCTCGGCGCCGGGAAGGTCGACTTCACCGACACCGAATACGACCATCCGGGGGCCAAGCCGTCCTATGGGATCGCGGGCTACACGAGCGACGGCAAGGGCGTCATCGTCAACCACCGCTACGACCTCTGGCTCGTCCCTCTCGACGGTTCCGCGCCCAGGGACCTGACGAACGGCTTCGGGACGAAGAACGAGATCCGGTTCCGCCTCCTCCGCGTCGAGCCGCCCGACCCGTCCCAGCCGCGCTCGGCGGCGGCTCGCCAGATGTTCGACCTGGCCAAGCCCCAGACCTTATCCGCCTATGGCGAATGGACGAAGAGATCGGGCTATTACGAATGGGCGAACGGCAAGCTCAAGGAGCTCGTCTACGAGGATGCCTCCTACGGCAACCCCGTCAAGGCCCTCAAAGCGGACGTGTTCCTCTTCACCCGCCAGACGTTCGTCGAGTTCCCCGACCTCCGCGTGTCCGGCCCGGGCTACAAGAATTCGAGGAAGGTTACCGACGCCAATCCCCAGCAGAATGACTTCCTTTGGGGGCATCGCCTGCTCTTCGACTACACGAACAAGGACGGCAAGCGCCTCCAGGGCATCCTGGCCATCCCGGACGATTATAAAGAGGGCGAGAAGCGGCCGATGATCGTCATCTTCTACGAGAAGAACTCGCAGAACATGCACATTTACAATGCCCCAGCGTATCTGCCCAGCATGGGCCGGATGCCGATGCAGGCCACGAGCGACGGCTACCTGGCCATGCTCCCCGACGTCCACTTCCGGACCGGGAACTCCCACTCCGATATGCTCGAGTGCGTCGAGGCGGCGACGCAAAAGGTCATCGAGATGGGCTATGCCGATCCGAAAAGGATCGGCGTGTCGGGCCACAGCTACAGCGGCGAGGGCGCGGCCTTCATCGGGACGATGTCCAAGATGTTCGCGGCCGTGGGCATGGGCGCAGGGGTCGTCGACCTTTATAACGACTTCAGCTTGCCCTGGGGCTGGGGCTACGGCTCTCAGGGCGGCAGCGGCGATACGGCCTTCAACTATTACCTCTATGACCAGGGCCGCTGGGGCTTCTCCCCGTGGGACCAGCCCGACAAGTACCGTTTCGAGTCGGCCCTGACTCACGTCCCGGACGTGACCGCGCCGTTCCTCATCATGCACGGAACGTCCGACCCGACCGTCGGCTTTGTCAACGGCCTGGCCTTCTATAACGCCCTGAGATATCACGACAAACAGGCCGTCCTGCTGGCGTACCCCGACGAAGGCCATGGCCTGCGCGGGCTGGCCAACCGGAAGGACCTGACCATCCGGTTCTTCGAGTTCTTCGACCATTTCCTCAAGGGCGCGCCGGCGCCGAAATGGTGGACCGACGGAGTACCGTATCTGAGGAAGGGGGAGGGGGCCGCGAAATAGGCCGTGTCGGGGCGGCCCGCTCTTTTCGAACGGATTGCTACTCCGAGTGTCAAAAGAGCGTCAAATGGCCGCGTTAGCTTATTCTGTTCCGTAGGGGGCACCTACTTCTTTGCTTCCTTCGGCTTCATTTCAAAGCCGAGCTGCGTTAATAGACCCAAAACATCTTCCGCGGCCCAGGCTTCAGCGATTTTTCCATTTTCAAATCGCAGTATTTCAATACCGGTCGATTCTGCTTTCTTTCCCGTAGCCGGGATACCTAAACCCTGCCCGGAATGAGTGACTTTCACGCGATACCTAACGGCCACTTTGTCTCCTTTTGCGATCATATCTTCAGCGATGATCGTGAAGTCGGAAAAAATGGCCATATTGCCTTTAAGGATCTCAATCACTTGCTCAAGCGAAAAGGTTTGTCCCACGCCGTGTTCGATAAAATCGGGAGAACAGATTTCCTTTATGGCCGCGATATCTCCCTTCTGATACACATCCGTAAAGCGCAGCGCTAAGGCGTTGTTCTTTTCCTCGAGCGCCGCTTGGGCCTTGCACTTCTCCAACTCCGTCATCACCGCCCTGTTTTGGCAACCGACGACGATGCAGAGCAGAAGAAAGAGCATTGGAATGATGCACAGATACTTTGTCATGATAGCTTCCCTCAAGATGAGGGCCCAATAAAATATCAGTCGAGAACGAAAGTCAAGTGGCCGCTGGCACACGGTGAGGAGCGACCAATGTGCATGATATTGAGCACATCTCTTGGTAAAGGACCCGTAACTAGCTCATACGACGTCAAATAATCATGAATCTCATCGTGACCGAGCTTGCGATCGTCAACAGAATTCTGGTGGACAGGCCGGGCCAGCGGGAAAAGGGGTCTACGCTTTGACGGTGATGCGGAAGCTGCACCTTTTGCCGCCGCGCAGGACCGTTTCCTCGATCTCGGCGGTGACCGGCTTGCCTATTACGGTCGAGAAAACTTCCTGCTGCCAGCCGAGAGTGCAGTTGCAGAAATCAGCCGAAGTTCGGCCGACTTTTACGAGCGGACAGGCGCACGGGCTGGGCTTTCCGATGACACGCAGAATGCCGGTCTTTTCATCGTACTCGGCCTTTTCGACCCAGGCCGTTTTGATCTTGGCCAGAAAACCATGAAGGTCGCCGCGGTATTTCTGAAAAAGCGCGCTGTAGTCCTGGGCGCATTCGCGGCCCAAGCGCGCCAGGATCTTGTCGCGGGTGGCGCCGTCGAGGTCTTCCCCCATAATGGACATCAATTTGGAGAAGCGCTCGCGCGATTCATCGAGCGTCTGCATCAATTGGCTGTTATCGGCTGGGGCTATCGCTGTCTGTCCTTCCCCGTTTTCGGCCCTGGCCGAAAAAGGAGCCAGGACGCTCAGCATGCCGCAACCGCAAACGCCGGCGCCGCACGTTTTCAGAAAATCACTTCGTTTCATACCACTCTCCTTATGGGAAATGTCCCGCTCAGCTGAAACAGTCCCTCGGGCAATCCATCACCCGACCCTTAATTATCCCAAATTCCAGCCTCGCTTTCCAGGACGCCGGCCCGCTGCTGACCTGCCGCCTCAGAGGGATCCAGCCCCGGTGATAAGATCTTGCGGGATCGAGGGAGGTGGACATGGTCAGGAAACGGGATAAAATGACCAAATCAAAGTCAATCAGGAGGAATGCTTGTGAAAGCGATCGTATATCAAGAATATGGCCCCCCCGAAGTTCTTGAATTAACAGACGTCGAAAAACCTACTCCGAAGGACAATGAAGTCCTGGTCAAGATTCATGCGACGACAGTGACCATAGGGGACACGATAATGCGGAGCTTCAATCTCCCCATCCCTCGTTGGCAATGGCTTTTCGCTCGAATATACCTGGGTATCAGAAAACCCAAAAGACCCATCCTCGGGATGGAACTGGCCGGGGAAATTGAAACTGTCGGCAAGGATGTGAGACGATTTAAGAAAGGCGATCAGGTTTTTGCATCGACCTTCGGAGTGAATTTTGGTGGATATGCCGAGTACAAATGTCTGCCTGAAGACGGGATTCTGGCCATAAAGCCGGCCAACATGACCTATAAGGAAGCCGCCACCGTCCCTGGTGGGGGGATGACAGCCTTGCATTGTCTTAGAAAAGGAAATATCCAGAGCGGGCAAAAAGTTCTCATCTACGGCGCTTCGGGAGCGGTAGGGACTAATGCGGTACAGCTTGCCAAGTACTTTGGAGCGGAAGTGACCGGGGTCTGCAGCACCACGAATCTAGAATTGGTGAAATCGTTGGGAGCCGATAAGGTCATTGATTACACTCAAGAAGATTTTACTAAGAACGGTCAGATCCATGATGTTGTTTTTGACGCGGTAGGCAAGATGTCATCTTCACGAGGTAAAAAAGCTCTTAAGAAGACAGGGGTCTATCTTAACGTTCTTACGTCATCAAGTCGCGGCGAAAAGGCTGAAGAATTGATCTTCCTCAAAAAGCTTATTGAGGCGGGGAAGATCAAGCCGGTCATTGATCGATGCTATCCGTTGGAACAAATCGTCGAGGCTCACCGGTATGTCGAAAAAGGGCACAAAAAGGGAAATGTCGTCATCACGGTGGCTTTGATGGCGGATGCGGTATCATCCAAGGCCGAGCGCAAGAGGCGTGAAACGGCCATCGCAGAAAACTGAAGGGGGAAAAGATGCAGAAGCGCAAATTGGGAAAAAGCGGTTTGGAAGTTTCGGCTCTCGGGCTCGGCTGTATGGGAATGAGCTATGGCTACGGCCCGGCCGCGGACAAGCAGGAGATGATCTCTCTGATCCGGGCAGCCGTCGAACGCGGCATAACGTTCTTCGACACGGCTGAAGCGTACGGCCCGTTCACCAACGAAGAGCTTGTGGGCGAAGCGCTGGCCCCCCTCCGCGATCACGTGGTGATCGCCACCAAGTTCGGTTTCAAATTCGGCCCCAAGGGGGAGCAGGCGGGCTTGGATAGTCGGCCAGAGCACATTAAGCAGGTTGCCGAGGGCTCGCTCAAGCGACTCGGGATCGAAGCCATCGATCTGTTCTATCAACACCGCGTTGATCCGGACGTGCCGATCGAAGACGTGGCCGGAGCCGTGAGGGAGCTGATCCGGGAAGGCAAGGTCAAACACTTCGGCCTTTCTGAAGCGGGAGTGCGGACGATCCGCCGCGCGCATGCCGTCCAGCCGGTCATGGCTCTCCAGAGCGAATACTCGCTCTGGTGGCGGCGTCCTGAAGGGGAAGTGCTGCCGACGCTCGAGGAACTTGGAATCGGGTTCGTTCCCTTCAGTCCTCTTGGCAAAGGCTTCCTCACGGGAAAGATCGACGAAAACACGACATTCCACAGTTCCGACTTCCGCAACATCGTCCCACGCTTTGCACCAGAGGCTCGGAAAGCGAATCAGGCTCTGGTCGGTCTGCTTGGCAAGATCGCGGAACGGAAGAAGGCGACACCGGCTCAGATCGCGCTCGCCTGGCTCCTGGCCCAGAAGCCGTGGATCGTTCCCATCCCGGGCACCACGAAGCGACATCGGCTGGACGAGAACATCGGAGCAGTTGCGGTCGAACTTACGGCCGACGATCTCCGTGAGATCGATAGCGCCGGCTCAAAGATCATGATCCAGGGGGCACGGTACCCCGAAGAGCTGGAGAAGAGAACCGGCCTCTAAGCCGCTTCCCCTTTGAGCACCGGCTTGACTCCCGAAAGGGGTGGGGATATCCTCTTTTCCAAACGGAGAAGGAAATCCTCGGATCGGTCCAATAGCCGGGTACCTTTCTGAAGGAGAGGCCATGAAACTGAGGGGGAATCCGGGTCGGCTTCTGGTCGTCATGTTGTCGGCGTGTCTTCTGGCCGCTCCGGTTTCGGCGCAGGTCCGGGCCGGCAGCATTTACGGAAAGATCCTGGATAACGAGGGGAATCCGCTTCCCGGGGTCAGCGTCGTCCTGAGCGGACCGCAGATGGCGTCTCTCTCGACGGGAACGACCGCGGCGGGCATCTACCGGTTCCCGTCCGTCCCCCCGGGCGAAGCCTATGCGATCAAGGCCGGTCTCCCGGGATTCAAGACAGCTCTTCAGGTCGATGTCATCGTCACGATCGGCGCGAACGTGGGGATCAACCTCGTCCTGGAGCCCGGCCGGATCGAGGAGCAGGTCGACGTCACCGCGATGACGCCGGTCCTCGACCCAAAGAAGACGACGATGGCCACGGCGTTCAGCAAGGACCTGATCCAATCCCTGCCGACGGCCCGCGACCCCTGGGTGGTCATGCAGCTGGCCCCCGCCATCATGATCGATCGGGAAAATGTCGGCGGGAACGAGTCCGGCCAGCAATCGATCATCATCGCCAAGGGCGACATGGCCGGCGGGCCGGTCTTCGCCAACGGCGGTCTCTCCGGTTGGAATAACCTCTGGCTTTTGGACGGCGTCGACGTCACCGATCCCGTGTCTGTTGGCTTATCCTCTCATTACTACGACTTCGATGCGTTCGACGAGATGACCGTCACGACCGGGGGCGCGGCCGACGTCACCGTTCAAACCGGAGGTGTCGTCCTGAACATGGTCACCCGCCGCGGCGGCAACACGATGAGCCTGGCCGGCCGGTTCTACCTGACCGACAACGGCTTTCAGGCCGACAACCTGACCCCGGCTCTCCAGGCCAACGGCATCGTCAATACCAATAAGATCCAGCAGATCAAAGACTACGGCTTCAATGCCGGCGGGCCGATCATCAAAGACAAGCTCTGGGGATGGGGGGGCTACGGGGTCCAGGACATCTTTGTCTACACGGTCTACGGCACCAAGAACCAGAGCCTGCTCAATAATTACAACTTCAAGCTCAACGCCCAGCTTCTCCCCAACAACCGGTTGGAAGCCTCGATCATGGTCAGCGCGAAGGAAAATCTCGGTCGCAACGCGTCGGCGGCCAAGCCCGAAGGCAGCCGCCAGCAGGGCCGGTATCATTGGGGAAACCCGCTCATCCTGGTGCAGGACGAGCAGAGCCTCGGCAACAGCCTCTATCTCTCGCTGAAATATTCTCGCAACGACACGGGACTCACTCACCGGCCCACGACCGACCAGGACCTGGCCATGCCCGTCGTCTATGACCAAGCGGCCGCGAAGTACGTCGCGTTCGGCTACGGCTTCAATGCGCCGAGCTACAACTCCTACTTGGGCGCCGGGTTGCGCGGCAATTATCAGATCATGGCCAGCTACTTCAACGACACGTTCCTCGGCCTGTCGCAGGAGATCAAGGCCGGGGCCGAGGTGACCCGCAGGACCGCCGAGGAGCGGTTCGGCAATTTCCAGGGATTCGATATCGCGACGAACTACAACACCGCGGCCTTGGACACGGATCAGGACGGCAGCCGGACGGCCGCCGAGATGGTCGGTTCCGGGTGGCAGAGGATCAACTGGTATCGCGATGTCGGCTATATCGGCATCGCCGACCAATTCGCCATCTACCTCCAGGATACGATCACCAAGGGCCGGTTCACGGCCACCCTCGGATTGCGCTATGACAAGCAGATCCCCGGCCTGGGCGCCTACACCTTTGCGGCCGGTGTCGAGGCGGCTCCCAATCCGTCTCCGTGGTCGATCTTCGACTCCGCCGTCCAGTCTCAGATGTCCGAGATCCTTCCCAGCGTTTCGATCAAGGAGGTCAAGGGAAATCCTTACCTTTTGGGCGGGGCCAGTCACGCCTATCAGTGGGACACCTGGTCGCCGCGGATCGGCCTGACTTGGGACATCGGCGGTGACGGCAAGACGATCGCCAAGCTGGCTCTCTCGCAATACGGCGACGTCATGGCCGGTGGCTTCGACACGATCTTCCCCGTCGGGACGGGGGGCTCGGCCAATTTCTGGTGGATGGACGGCGGCTACGGCCAAAGAGGGGACGGCAGCTGGGGACGCCTGGGAGCCGCGGACGGACACGCGACCCTCGACGAGCTTTATTGGATGCACAACAGCACCCTCCCGGCCGGCGCGCGATATGTCCCCTACGCCGTTTTCGACGGCTCCGGCGCCATCAATGCGGCGACGCTGGCCGACCTGGTCGCGAACGGCTTCGGCAGCGACCCTTATCTGGCGGGCAACCTGAGCGGCTATGAATGGAACGCTAAGACGGCCTTGGATTATTCCAAGCCCAGTTTCTGGACGGCCAGCAAGAGCGACCAATCCTCCACCCGGACCCGCGAGGCCCTGCTGACCCTTGAACACGAGATCTTTCCCGACTTCATCGGGTCCCTCACGGGGACCTATCGGCGGTACGACCGGTTCGACCAATTTCTGACCTACTATCCGGAGAGCGTCTATAGGGACGCCGTCGACCCGAACGGGATCGCGCTGTCCGGTCTCATCATCGATCCCCGGGATCCGCCGGCCGAAGGCCCCTGGTATGTCGAAGCCGGGACGATCCCGTCGTCGATCACCATCGCCTATCCCGAAAATCCGGACGGGTCGGCCGTCTATCCGTGGGGAGGGGCCGGGAATGTGACCTACTCGACCGGGGGCGCCGGGGGACGGCCGTACTATCTGCCGGCCCATTATTACCCCGCGACAGGCTCGCCGTATTCCGTGCTCCGCAAGGGCAGCAGCTACAGCGACTATCTGGGGCTGGACCTGGTCCTGAACAAGAGGCTTTCGAACAGATGGTTCGCCAACGCCTCCCTGACCCTGCAGCAGCAACGGATCTATTGGGGCGACGATCATCTGGATCCCACGAACAAGTGGGTGTTCGACGGCCAGCCCTTCGCCCAGATGGGCGGCGCCATGAGCGGCAAGGTCGCCGTGGCCATGTACACTCGCTGGATGACCAAGCTGAGCGGTCTTTACGAGCTCCCTTGGGGTTTCGACATCTCGGGGACGATCAACGCTCGCGAGGGCTGGAAGATCCCCCACGACTTCACCATGGAGCTCGTCCCCGGAGAAACGCCGAACCCGGCCTTTACCAGCGCGACGATCTATACGCAGAACATCTCCGTCGATGCCCTACCGACCTTCCTCAACGTCACGCTGCGGCTCGAAAAACGGATCCCCGTCGGGGCCGGCCGCCTCTATCTGATGGCCGACGTCTTCAACCTGTTCAACTCGTCCGTCGCCAACAGGGCCTATGACGCTTATATGGGCAGCACGAACTGGAGCGGCGCCCCGGGCATCCAAGTCGACAATTCTTATAACGCGACGTACCGCCGCTTGAGCGAGGTCTTGAACCCCCGGATCCTCAGGCTCGGCGCCCGCTTCGAGTTCTAAGCGGTCACCGATCATTCAGGCGGGCGGTCGCGTCCGCGACGTCCGCCAGCCCTGGGTCCGCGTCCTTCCAGAGCGCCAGGAACCTGCGGGTGTAGCCGCGCGCCGCGGCCTCCTGTCCTTCCCGCCCGGCGATCCGCCCGAGGTGGTAGAACGCCCTGGCATAGATATCGCCGTCGATACGCCGCCCGGTCGTGAGCTGCGTGATCTTCTCATAGGTTGTGTGGGCGGCGGCCCGGTCTCCCGACTCGAACTGGGCCCTGGCCAGCGCGTCATAGAAGATCGCCTGCTCGTTATCATATGCAAAGTAGTCCTCGAAATTCAGGAGCGAGCAGGCCCGCTTCAAGTGGTCGACCGCCGCGAGCGGAATGCCCCTTGCGAGATCGATCAGGCCCAGGACATACTCGGTGAATCTCACGTCCCGATCGACAATGCCCGCCTCGACGACCGACTTCAGTTCGGCGGCTGTCCGTTGGGCCGCGGCCGTCTGGCCCATCTTGACCTCGAGGCGGGCCCTGACGACAAGATCGCGCTTCCGTTGGCTGGGGAAATAAGGAAAGTCGCATCCCGTCGCTATCACGGTCTCGTTCCCGGAGCCGACCGGGCCGGCGAGTCTCTGAAATTCTGAGAATGCGGCCCATGCCTCCGCGTATCGCCCCGCCTTCTCGAGCGCGTCCGCCAGCCAGTACTCCGCCCGGGCCTTCTTCAGGGCGTTGCCGACGGCCTGGGCCTTCTCGAGGGTGCGCCGGTGGTCATCAATGTGGGCCGAGAACCGCCCCCGCTCCAGGAGGACCATCTGAGGTCCGGCGACGGCCTCGGCCGCGCCCAGGTCGCCCTTGAACACGAGTATCTCGCCGAGATCCGAAGCGGTGGTCGGTCGGGCCTGGAAGTTCTTTTGGGCCTCGGCTACGGCCAGATCGAACTCGCCCAGGAACGCATAGCAGGACGCCAGCATCTGCCTCACGTACCAGGCGTCCTCGACGTTCTGGAGGAACGAGAGACAGATCTCGGCCGCCTCCTGGTAACGTCCTTTCCGTTGGAGATAGACGGCCAGGGCCCGAGCGTCGAGCACGGTGTTGCGTTCGCGCGTGACGACGCTCTGGAGATCGATGGCCTTATCGATGTCGCCGGTATCGCCGTACGCATAGGCGAGGCACCACATCGCGTTGAGGTGGCCCGGGTGGTCGGCCAGGAAAGCCTGGAGGAGCGAGATGGCCTTGGCGTAGTCCTGGTCATAGAAAGCCTGGGCGCCCTCGATGAAGCGGGCCTCGCCGGCGGGCAGGCGGTCGGGCAGGGCGAGACATTTTTCGAGGGCGGCGCGCGACTCGGGGTAGTGTTCCAAGTCGTGGTGGGCTACGCTGAGTGCGCGGTAGGCCATGGCGAAGCGGGGATCGATGGCGATGGCCTGCTCCAAGGCCGAGATAGCGTCCTCCCAGCGGTTGGCTGTCTGGGCGAGGCGGCCTTTGACGTAGAGGCGGAGGGCCTGCGGGAACGAGGTCACGGCCTGGCCGGCCTCATTGGCGAAATCATAGACGATCTGGGCCCGGGTCAGGTGCAGGGACTTCTTGATGCTGCGGGCCAGCTTGTCGACCTGGCGGATGACGTCGTATTCGGAGCGGGCGACGAACTTGAGCGCGGACGGGGGAGAAGCGGTTCGGGCGGACCCGGGCTCGTTGAGGCCGGCCGTGATGACGATCGTCGAGCCCGCCTTGACGATGCTGCCGCGGAGGATGTGACCTGCGTGCGTGTGCAGGGCGATGCGGGCGATGTCCTCGGACGAGTAGGCGGGGGCGTCGGCCAAGCCGAGGCGGCGGAGGGCGGTCAGCATCTGGTCGGTCGAGACGACTCGGAGGTAGCGCGACTGCGAGAGATCGGTGACCAGGAGCTCCGCGAGCGATTCGCGCCAATAATCGAGGGCGGGGTTTCCGGATCTGTTCTCGAAGCTCAGGACGGCCAGTACGGGTTGCACGTAGCCGGGGGGGAGAGGAGGCGGAGCCATGGGGACGAAGGCGCGATTGAGGAGAGCCGCTGCGGCGAGCACGAGGACCGCCGCGATGGCGATGATACGGGCGCGACGGAGCCTGAGGCGGCGGGAGGTTGCAGGGGCCGGAACGGGCTCGCGGTCGTGCTCGTGGAGCTTCTGCTCGAGCCACGAGCTGAGTTCGTCCTTGTAAGCAAAGACACGGGCGCGCCGCGTGCCGTCGAGGCGATGGACGGGAAGGCCAAGCTCCTGCTCCCAGCGCATACACGTCCGCGAGTCCCGTCCCAGAAAGGCGGAAATTTCCTTCCAGGACTCGAGTAATTGTTCGTCGTCCATCCTGCCCTATGTGGGGAGCAGCCCTCGATCCGACCTCGAGTCCGATGATAGAGCCTTCTCTCGCCGGAAGTCAAGGCCAGGTGAATATTCCCGACGGGGTGATTGACTTCTGTCCCCGATGGCTTTATTTTTGAAATAAGGTCAATTGTGCCCAAGAGGCGCTCGAGCTGCCGTTGAATAGTCTACGGGATAAGGAGGAGATGTCATGAAGCGTCTTGAACCGGGCCTCATGAGACGCGGTTGGATCCTTATTCTCGCTATGGCGGCCATTCACCCAACGGCCGTAGTGACCACTGGCGACATCAGGACCGCCACGGCCGAGCGTGGCGGCGCGAGCTCGAGGATTTCGTCGACGACGCCGCCAAATTCATAGGTATCTGGCGGAACATCAAATAGGAAACCACTCGCGGGACAACGAAAGGAGAGTTATGATGAATCATGCCAACGGATGGATGAATGGCTGGCTGGGCGGAGGGATGTGGCTTTGGACGGTAATCGGCGTATTGGTGGTGGTCCTGCTGGTCGTCGTGATTAAGAAGCTGTTAAAGAAATAGTTGTTGTACGTTCCCGACCCGCCTGTGATATGTGATTGAGAGAAAGCGGCTAAGACTCCGATGGGGGAGGGGGCCATTTTATGAAGAGAATTCTTGGATGTGCCGTGATGGCAGCGTTTCTGGGGGCAGCCCCTTTATTGGCCAAAAAGGTCGAAGGGAACGAATACGGCAAGGGGAAAACACTCTATCGGAACAAATGCCAGTTTTGTCATGGCCTTAGGGGGGACGGGAAAGGCCCAGCGGCTGAACCTCTCCTGGGGCATCCCGTTGATTTTACCGATTCCAAGTTTTGGCAGGGCGATGTCGAGAAGAAGATCGCAGAGACCATCAAGAAAGGCAAGGAAATGATGCCGGCCTTTGACTTGGCGCCCGATGAGATCAAGGGCGTCTTTGGGTATATCTCTCAAGCCTTCAAAAAGGCCGCGCTGAAAAAGAAAATGACGGGTGATGAAATATGACCGGGAAAAGACCTAAGCCAGGGTTCTTGCTTCTCATCGGGCTCGTGTTCTTGCCCCTTCTGTTGGCACGCACGGCCCAGGCTGTGCCGAGTTTTGCGCGTCAAACACGTATGCCGTGCTCGGAATGTCATACGGTATTCCCCGAGTTGACGCCATTCGGACGGATCTTCAAACTCGGCGGCTATGTGCTGAGCAAGAGCGGCAAACCCTATGAGCTTCCTCCTCCGCTGGCGGGCATGGCGCAGATATCATTCACGGAATCCAGGGGGCTGACTTCCGGGGTCGCTCCTTTTGACTCCGCCAACAGGGGAAGCGATAAGATAAACCTGCCGCAGCAGTTGAGCTTATTCTTCGGAGGCCGGATTTACGATAAGGTCGGCGCTTTCGTGCAGGGGACCTACGATGGGGTCAGCAACAAGGTTTTCCTGGACATATTGGACATCCGTTATTCCGACAACACCGTTGCGTGGGGCAAAAACCTGATCTACGGGCTGACTCTCAATAATAGCCCGACAGCCCAGGATGTCTGGAATACCACTCCGGCGTGGGGGTTCCCCTTCGCCTCTTCAGGCGTTGCTGCGACGCCCGCCGCTGGCACGATCATCGACGGGGCTTTGGGCCAGCAAATAGGCGGCTTAGGCGCCTATGTTTTCTGGAACAACTTGATCTATTTAGA
>JADGNU010000239.1 GCA_017883305.1 Candidatus Aminicenantota bacterium
TGGGGCCTCGGCATCCGTCCGGGCGACCGTGTGGGCATGTGGTCCACGACTTGCGTGGAGTGGATCTATCTCCAGACGGCCGTATCGCGCCTGGGAGCAGCCCTGGTCAGCAGGGGTCACGACGTCATGATCGGCACACGCGACGTTCGCCGGAAGATGGAGGAAAAGGCGTCCGGCGACGGGTCTGTCAGCTTCCACGATTGGCTGTCCAAGAACAAGAAGATCCATCTGGGGGCGTTCGCCGAGGCCGCGGCCCATGGCGAGCTTCTCATGAACGCGATAGCCGGCCACGCCTCGGTCGAAGTCCTGGCCAAAGTCCGGCCGGCGGACCTCAAGGGCAAGGTCCTGATCGACATTGCCAACGCCCTGGGGCCTTGGGGCGAAGGGCCGATCGAGCTTTTCGTCGCCAACACCGACTCGCTCGCGGAAAGGATCCAGAGAGCCCAACCGGGTCTCCGCGTGGTCAAGGCGTTGAACACGGTCACGGCACATATCATGGTCAATCCCGCGGGCCTGTCCGGCGGCGGCCACGACGTCTTTGTGGCCGGGAATGACCCGGACGCGCGGGATCGTGTGACCCGGTTCCTCCGGGACGAGTTCGGCTGGAAGACCGTGATCGACCTCGGCGACTTGACGGCCGCGCGGGGCCTGGAGATGCTGATCATGGTCTGGCTGAAGCTCTGGTCCGCGTTCGGGACCGCCCATTTCAACTATAAGATCGTCCGCTGAGGGCAGGAGAGTGACTCCCATGGCCAAAAGAACCAAGAGCGCAAAACCGGAGCGTCCGTCCGACGAGGAGGCGACGACCGGGGCGCGCCCGACCTGGACGGGCATGATCAGCTTCGGGCTGGTCAACGTGCCGGTCAATCTCTACACCGCGGTCAAGCCCGAGATCCACGCCATGAACTACCTGCGCAAGGACGATCTCTGCCCGATCTCTTACAAAAAGGTTTGCCGCCTGACCGGCGAGGAGGTCCCCTACAAAGACATCGTCAAGGGGTACGAATACCGGGACGGAGACTACGTCGTCCTGAGCGATTCGGATTTCGAGAAGGCCGACGTCAAAAGGAGCTCGGCCATCGAGGTCGAGGTCTTCGTCGACGAAAAGGACGTCGATCCGAAGTACCTGGAAAAGCCCTACTATCTGGAGCCGCAGAAGAAGGCCCACAAGCCCTACGCCCTGTTCCGCGAGGCCATGGCCAAGGCGCAGAAGGTGGCCATCGGGACGTTCGTCCTCAGGGACCGGGAGCATCTGGTCATGCTCAAGTCCGAGGGCAAGGTCATCCTGCTCACCCTGCTCCGTTTCGCCGCGACGCTCAAGGACCCCGGCGAGCTCGATCTTCCGGAGAAAGCCGAGGTCCCCAAGAACCAGATGGAGTTGGCCCTCGAGCTGATCAAGAAGTTCGAGGGGCCGTTCAAGCCGGAAGCCTTCAAGGACTCGTACGCCGCGCGCCTGCGGGCGATCATCGCGGCCAAGGCCAAGGGCAAGACGGTGCACGTGCCCGAGGTGGAGGCCCCGCACGCCACCGAGGTCGAAGACATCATGGTCAAGCTCCGGGAGAGCCTGTCCGCGACGCGGCATTAGTTCGAGGCCGCCATGGCTCTCAAGGAGTACCGCCGCAAAAGGACGTTCGGAAAGACGCCCGAACCGGGGCCTGCTCGGCCTCGGGCCGGCGTGGGGCGCCACTTCGTCGTTCAGAAGCACCAGGCTTCGCACCTCCACTATGACCTCCGCCTGGAGCACGCCGGCGTCTTGAAAAGCTGGGCCGTGCCCAAGGGCCCTTCGATGGACCCCCGCGACAAGCGTCTGGCCATCATGGTCGAGGACCACCCTGTGGAATATCAGCACTTCGCCGGCCGCATCCCCGAAGGCCAATACGGCGCGGGGCTGGTCGAGATCTGGGACAAGGGCACCTACGCCGTGATCGGCTCCCCGGGCGGGGACCCGGCCAAGACCATGGCCGCGGGGCTCCTCAAGGGCCACATCGATTTCCGTCTCGACGGGAAAAAGCTCCGCGGCTTGTTCACCCTCGTCCGCCTGAAGCCGCGGGGAGACGGCAAGAACAACCAATGGCTCCTGATGAAGAGGAGCGAGCCGGCGCCGACATCCGCGCCTCCATCGGCCGGCCGCAGCCGTGGGGCCAAGGCCGATCCGCCGCCACGCGCCGGTCCGCTTGATGACCGGGACCTCGAGGGAGCGCCCAAGAGGCCGTTCCCGACCGATATCAGCCCCATGCTGGCCACCCTGGTCGACGGCCCGTTCGACCGGGACGGCTGGGCCTTCGAAGTGAAATGGGACGGCTTCCGCTCGCTCGCCGAGATCCGGGTGGGTAAGGTCCGCCTTCTTTCGCGAAACGGCAAGCCGCAGAACGCGCGCTTCGCCACCGTCGCCGCCGCCTTGAGCGGCTTTGCCGTGAACGCGGTGTTCGACGGCGAGATCGTGGCTGTGGACGCGCAAGGCCGGCCGCATTTCCAGGACCTGCAGAACTCGATGCGCGGCGGCGAAAGCCGCATCCTCTACTATGTCTTCGACGTCCTCTATGCGGCCGGGCACGATCTCCGCGGCTTGCCGCTCAGGCGCCGCCGGGCCATTCTGGAGAAGATCCTCCCCGTCTCCCAGACGGTGCGGCTGAGCGAAGCCATCGAACGGACGGGCCGGGACTTCTTCCGCGCCGCGGAGAGGAACGGTCTCGAGGGCGTCGTGGCCAAGGACATGAGCAGCCCCTATCGTTCGGGAGGACGGACCCGGGAGTGGCTCAAGATCAAAGCTCAAAAAGGACAAGAGGCGGTCATCTGCGGCTTCACCCGGCCGCGAGCCTCCCGCAAGTATTTCGGGGCGCTGATCCTGGGCGCCTTCAAGAAAGGGCGGCTCATCTATGTCGGCCACGTCGGCACGGGCTTCACCGAACGCAGCCTTAGGGACGTCCATGGCAAGCTCACGCCGCTGGTCACCTCCCGGTCCCCTTTTGCCGAGGAGCCGCGGACCAACATGCCGGTGACCTGGGTCGCGCCGCGCCTCGTCTGCGAGATCAAGTTCAGCGAATGGACCGATGAGGGTCTGATGCGGCATCCCGTTTTCCTGGGGCTTCGACAGGACAAGAGCGCCCGGGAGGTCGTGCCGGAGGAGGCCGAGCCGCGGGCGGCCGTCTTTCCAAAACCGAAGTTCCGGACCCGCGCCGAGCTGACCCATCTCGACAAGGTTTTTTGGCCCGGTGAGGGATACACCAAGGGCGATCTGGTCGAATATTACTGGCGGATGGCGGAGTGGATCCTCCCCTACCTCAAGGACCGCCCGCAGGCGCTGAACAGGCATCCCGACGGCATATCGGGCGAGAGCTTCTTCCAGAAGAACCTGGTCCAGGCGCCTCCCCCGTGGGTGAAGACCGTGGACCTTACCTCCGAAAGCAAGGACAAGGACATCCGTTATCTCGTCTGCCAGAACAGGGATACGTTGATCTATGAGGCCAACCTGGGCTGCATCGAACTCAACGTCTGGAGCTCGTCGATCCCGCACCTGGAATCGCCGGACTATATCGTGCTCGATTTCGACCCGCTCGAAACCTCGTTCTCGAGTGTGGTCGAGGCCGTCCTGGCCGCCAAGGCCTTTCTCGACGAGATGGCCATACCGGCGTTCTGCAAGACCTCCGGCGCCACCGGCCTGCACATCTACATCCCGCTCGCGCCCCGCTTCAGCCATGAGCAGGCCACGGAACTGGCCCACCTGATGCTTCTCGTCGTCAATCGCCGCCATCCGGACCTGACGAGCCTCGAGCGGAGCCCGGCCAAGCGCAAGGGCCGGGTCTACCTCGATTACCTGCAGAACCGCAGCGGCGCGACCATGGCTGCCCCGTACGTCCTGAGGCCTCGCGATGGGGCCCCCGTATCGATGCCGCTCGAATGGAAAGAGGTCAAGGCCAAGCTCGATCCCCTCGATTTCAACATCCGCACCGTCCCGGAGCGGATGGCTCGGAAAGGGGACGCCTGGCGCGGCCTGTTCAAGAAGCGTCTGGACCTCAATGCGGCCCTGGCCAGGTTCGAACGATGGCAAAAAGGCCGGAAGTCGTCCTGAAGGGGCGGATGCCCGAGTCCTCGGGGCCGGCGTCCGGAGCCGGCACCTTGGATAGGAAGAAGCTGGCCCTCATCCATATCGTTAAAAAAGAGCTCGGGATCAGCGACCCGGACTACCGCTGCCTGCTCAAGAGGATCGCGGGGGTCGAGAGCTCCAAGGACCTCGACGAGGCCGGGTTCCGCAAGATCATGCGCTTCTTCGTGCGCAGCGACTATTACCGGGCGAACGACTTCGGCATGACCCTGAAGCAGAAGCTGTTCATCAAGTCCTTGGCCAGCCAGCTCGGCTGGGAGGAAACCCACCTGACGAATTTCATCCGCAAGTATTACCAGCGGGACGGGCTGGATGTCCTGACCCGGAAAGAGGCCTCGAAGCTGATCGAATCGCTGAAGGCGATCCGCGAGCAC
>JADGNU010000240.1 GCA_017883305.1 Candidatus Aminicenantota bacterium
TCTTAGCGCTTGCCGCCGAAGATCGAGCCGAGGACGCCGCGCAGGATCTGGCGACCGAGGTTGCTGCCGACCGACCGGGCGGCGCTCTTGGCCATGGCCTCGATCAGCGTGGCCTTCTGCCGGCCGGCCGGACGCCTCGGCGCCTGGGGCTGGGGATACGGGGCCCGGCCTTGGCCTGAAGGGGGCGGGTACTGGTAGGGAGCCTGCCGGGCCTCAGCCTGGGCCTGCGCCTGGGCTTGGGCTGCCGCCGCCGCCTTTTCGGCCCGCGCTTTCAGCATCTCGTAGGCCGACTCGCGATCGACGGACTTCTCGTAATGCCCGAAGAGGACCGAGCCTTGGATGATCGCCTGGCGCTCCGGGGGCATGATCGGCCCGATGCGGCTGTGGGGCGGCAGGACGTAGGCCCGTTCGACGATCCCCGGTTGGCCCTTCTCGTCGAGGAAGGAGACCAGGGCCTCGCCGGTGGCCAGCTGGGTGATGGCCGTTTCGACGTCGACCTTGGGGTTCTGACGGAAAGTCTCGGCCGCCGCCTTGACCGCCTTCTGGTCCCGGGGCGTGAAGGCCCGCAAGGCGTGCTGGACACGGTTGCCGAGCTGGCCGAGGATGACGTCGGGGATGTCGAGGGGATTCTGGGTGACGAAGTAGATGCCCACGCCCTTGGAGCGGATGAGACGGACGACCTGTTCGATCTTCTCCAGCAGGACCTGCGGGGCGTCCGTAAACAGGAGGTGCGCTTCGTCGAAGAAGAAGACGAGCCGCGGCTTGTCCTGGTCGCCGACCTCGGGCAGCCGCTCGAAGAGCTCGGACATCAGCCACAGCAGGAAGGTCGAATAGGCCCGCGGCATCAGCATGAGCTTGTCGGAGGCGAGGATGTTGATCTGGCCCCGGCCCGAGCCGTCGGTCTGCATGAGGTCCTCGAGCTCGAGGGCCGGCTCGCCGAAGAACACCTCGGCCCCCTGGTCCTCGAGCGTCAACAGGTTCCGCTGGATCGTCCCGATGCTGGCCGGTGAGATCCGGCCGTATTCCGTTTCGAATTCGTCCGGGTGGTCCCCGGCATACTGGGCCAGCGCCCGGAGGTCCTTGAAGTCGAGGAGGTGGAGCCCGCTGTCGGCGGCGATGCGGAAGACGATGCTCATGACCCCGCTCTGGACGTCGTTGAGATTGAGAAGGCGTGAGAGAAGAAGGGGCCCCATATCGGACACGGTCGTCCGCACCGGATGGCCCTGCTCGCCGAAGATGTCCCAGAAGGTCACGGGACTTCCTTCGAAGGCATAGTCGCCGAGCTTCAGCTTGACGATGCGCTCCTGGATCTTCGGGTTCATCACGCCCGGCTGACTGACCCCGGCCAAGTCACCCTTGACGTCGGCCACAAATACAGGGACGCCAATCCGGCTGAAGTGCTCGGCCATGACCTGGAGCGTGACCGTCTTTCCCGTGCCCGTCGCGCCGGCCACGAGTCCGTGGCGGTTGGCCATCCGCGGGAGAAGGAGCAGGTCCTTCTCGCCCCTGGCGATCAGCATGCCTTCGAGTGCCATGGATCCCTCCTCAGTCCCCAGCTTCGTTCACCAGCTCAGACTCTCGCGGAACAGGCCGGTGACGGTCCGCTGCAGCGCCGCCCGGAAGGCCTCGACGGTCGAGACCTCTTCTCCGGTCCAGAAATCCTTGACGGACAGGGGCCGGCCGACGTTCATCTTGATCGTCGCCGGCACCCCCCACATGATATGCGTTCCGAAAATGGACAGCGGCGTCACCGGGACCGAGAGGCCGCTCTCCTTATAGAGGTTGTAGGCCATGATGGAGACGCCGCGCCGGAATTCTTGGACATAAGGATTGGGGTCCTTGGGAAGGACGCGGCCTCGCCCCTGCAGGGCGATGACGGCCCGTCCCTTCTGGAGATAGTCCTGGCACTTGAGGATGGACTCGCGCTTGCTGCCGTAGATGTCGACCGGGATGGTCCCGATCCGGGCGATGTGACCGGCGACGAAGTCGACCATGTAGGAATAGAAGGGGTTGAGGATGAGGTGGACGAAGCCGCCGAAATTCCCCATGTGGCGGTGGAGGTGGCGGAGGACGAGCTCGCTCGCTTCCTGCCTGTTGAAGAACATCTTGTTGCCGGTGAAATAGATCATCCGGGGCACGGTGCGGACGAGGATGGACACGTCCTTGTAGGCTCCGATATGGTTCCCGACGATGATGTTCGGGCCTTCCCGGACAAAGTTCTCGCCGCCGCGGAGGTCGATCTTCTTGGGAAAGAGGAGGAGCTTGGTCACGCGGTCGACGAACCACTTGATGGACTGGAATTCCTCTTCGTAGGTACCCATGGCCGCGGGGCTATTCTACCCAAACCTCCGCGGAATATCAAAGCGCCGGAGCCGCTGCCGCCAGGCGCTTGCGAAGGCCGGACGGGCGTGTTAATTTAGGGCCCTCACCCGTTCCAGGAGGCGCCCATGATCACCCTCATCCGCGGCGGACAGGTCTTCGCTCCCGAGCCGCTCGGGCCAAAGGACATCCTTCTCGCGGGCGGCGTCATCGCGGCAGTGGCCGATCCGGGGCGTCTCAAGATCGATAGCCTCGAGCCGGAGATCGTGGACGCGGCCGGCCAGAGCGTCGTGCCGGGACTCATCGACCCGCACGTCCACATCCTCGGCGGCGGCGGCGAAGGGGGGCCGGCGACACGCTCCCCGGAGATCCGGATCGAGGACATCATCGCCAGCGGGGTCACAACGGTCATCGGCTGCCTGGGGACCGACGGCATCACCCGCCACATGACCTCCCTCCTGGCCAAGGCCCGGGGCCTCGAGGTCGAGGGCGTCTCGACGTTCATTTTCTCGGGCTCCTATGATATTCCGGTCCGGACCCTGACCGGCAGCGTCCGCTCCGACCTCGTCCTCATCGACAAGGTCATCGGCGCCGGGGAGATCGCCGTGAGCGACCATCGCTCTTCGCAGCCGACGTTCGACGAGATCGCCCGACTGGCGGCCGAGTGCCGGGTCGGCGGGATGCTCGGCGGCAAGGCGGGGGTGCTCCACCTGCACCTCGGCGACGGAAAACGCGGGCTCGAGCTCCTCTTCCGTCTCATCCGCGAGACGGAGATTCCGGTGACCCAGTTCATCCCCACCCACGTCAGCCGCAATCCGGGGCTGTTCGATCAGGCGCTCGACTGGGTGGCGGCCGGCGGATCCATCGACATCACTGTCGGTCCCGATCCCGTCGCCTCCGATCCCGACGTCACCTTCGAGGACGCGGTCGCGGCCTTCGCGCGGCGGGGCCTGCCGCTCACCCGGATGACGGCCAGCTCGGACGGCAACGGCAGCATGCCTGTCTTCGACGCGGAAGGCCGGCTGCAGCGGTTGACCATCGCCACGGAGAAGGATCTCCTGCGGAAGTTCGTGGAGGTCGTGCGCAACGGTCTTTTGCCGATCGAGACGGCCGTCCGGGTCTTCGCGACCAACGCGGCCGATTTCTACAAGCTCGGACGCAAGGGCCGGATCGAGCCGGGCCGGGACGCCGATATTCTCGTCCTCGACGGCGGCCTCGGGCTGGCCGATGTCTTCGCCCGCGGCCGGCGCATGATGGCCTCGGGCCGGCTCCTGGCCCGCGGCACGTTCAGCGCCTGAGAAAACGGGCATGGACGAACAGCGCGCCCCCGCCCGCCGCCCCAGCTTCGGCGTCGCCCTCATCCCTCTCATCGCCATGGCCCTGCTCCTCGGCGTCGGCTATGGCGTCTACAGGATCAAGGCCCAAGTTCTCCTCGTCGCCGCCGCCTCGATCAGCGCCGTGCTCGGCCTGGCCCTCGGCTTCAAGTGGCGGGACATGGAGCGGGGCATCGTCGACAGCATCCACAAGGCCATGCCGGCCATCCTGATCATGCTCTCGGTCGGCATCCTCGTCGGCTCCTGGATGGCCAGCGGCACCATCCCCATGGTCATCTACTACGGGCTGAAGCTCATCTCGCCCAAGTTCTTCCTGGCCACGGCCTGTCTCGTCTGCTCGGTCGTCGCCATCGCGTCAGGGACTTCGTGGGGGACGATCGGCACGGTCGGCGTGGCCTTCGTCGGCATCGCCATGGGCCTCGGCATCCCCCTCGGACCGGCAGCCGGGGCCATCGTCGCCGGGGCCTATTTCGGCGACAAGATGTCGCCGCTCTCGGACATCCCCAACCTGGCCACGGTCATCTCCGGCTCGAACCTCTTCGACCACATCAAGCACATGATGTGGTCGGCCGTGCCGGCTTGGCTGGCCGGGCTGGTCCTCTACTTTTTCGTGGGTTTGAAATATGGCACGACCTCCGTCCGGTCGGAGACACTGGACTTGATCCTCACGACGCTCAAAGCGAATTTCCGCTTCAACCTGCTCCTGCTCCTGCCCATGGCTGTCATCTTCTATTTCGCCGTGGCCAAGAAGCCGACCATCCCGGCCATGATCTTGTCCTCGCTCGTGGCCGCGGTCCTGGCCGTCGTCGTC
>JADGNU010000241.1 GCA_017883305.1 Candidatus Aminicenantota bacterium
CAGGTTGTGGAGACGACGGCGGCGTTTGGCCCCGGAAGGGCTCTGCCCTCAGACCGTGCCCTCGTGGGTCACCAGGGGCTCCGCGGGCCCGCCCCCGGCCGGCCCGAAAAATTCCGGACCTCTGGGGACATAGAACAGGAAGACGGCGAGCGCCAGGACCCCCGTCAGGACGAACGGGAATTGGATGCCGAGCACGTCCGAAAATATCCCGGAGACAAGCGAGACGAGCGCCCCGGAGATGAGCTGGATGTTGCTGACCCAGCTGAAGGCCATGGTCTGGCCCGAGGCGGGGACGGTCGAGCCGACGAAGGTGTGGAGCGAAGGATAGGTCATGAGGAGGAACCCGCCGAAGGCCAGGAGACCGACGACGGCCAGGGCCTTGGTCGGGGCGAAGCCGAGCAGGAACAACGCCGCAGAGGCGCCGCCCAGGCTGGCCAGGAAGACGGGCTTGCGGCCGAATTTGCGGCTCCAGATGCCGTAACCATACCCGGTGACGGTCCCCAGCCCGATCCACAAGGCCAGATAGAGACCGGTTTGGCCCATGGGGATGCCGTACTTGTTATGAAGGAGGGAGGGGGCGTAGTAGATGGCGACCGACCAGCCGGCCCCGCCAAGGAAGAATCCCGGCACGAACCGCCTGATGGAACGGAGCGAATGCCGCCAGTCCGCAGGTTTGAGGGACGGCCTCTCCTCGCTCCGAGAAGAGATCCCCCGCAAGGCCCAGCTGCCGAGACCGGCCAGGACGAGGCCGAAAATGGCCCAGACGAAGAGAGGCGTTTTCCAACCCCAATGCTGAGCCAGGAAGCCGACCGACAGATAGGCCAGGCCGACGCCGAGGTTTCCCGAGCCGCTTTGGATGCCCATGGCGTCGTCGAGCTCCCGCCCCGACCCGGCCCGCGACTTGGAGACCCAGGCGATGACGATGGGATGGTAGAAGCTGGCGGAGACGCGCATCAGCAGGAAGAAGACGAGGAGCATCCCGTACGTCCGGGCCAAGGGGGTGACGGCCAGGGACGCGCAGAGGCCCAGGCCGCTAAAGATCATCAGCGTCCGGTATTCGCTCCGGAACGAGATGCGGACGACCAGGAATTGGATGAGGAACGAGGTCAGCAGGCCGAGGTTGGACAGGACCCCGATCTGGGCATAGTTGGAGATGAGGAAATTCTGGGCCAAGAGAAGGGGGAAGACCATCGGCGTGATGACCGAGGCGGCGTCGGTCAGCGCGTGGAAGAGCGAAGCGGAGAGGAGGATTCGTTTCTTCAACTAGCGCTTTTCGTAGGATTCGATGATCGACTGGTAGACCAGGGCCTTGAACTTCGTCTGGGCGTCGCTGCCGGTCGCGGGCATGAGCTGGGTCATGAAGACGGCGACGAGCTTCTCGGCCGGATCGACCCAGTAGGTGGTGTGGTAGGCGCCGCCCCAGCCGAAGGCCCCGACAGAGCCGGGGTCGCCGTTCCGGCCGAGCTCCTTCGTCACCCAGAAGCCGAGGCCGAAGCCCTGACCCGCGTTGCCGTAGAGGTTTCCGACGTGGTCGGCGGTCATGAGCTCGACCGACTTCGGGCTGAGGATGTGGACGCCGCCCCATTCCCCGCCGCTCTGCAGCATGAGCAGGAAGCGGGCGTAATCCTCGGCCGTCGAGAGCAGGCCGGCGCCGCCGGCGTAACAGGTCCGCGGCCCCTTGACGTAGGCGAGCTCTTTCGGGTCGGCGACGATCTCCGCTTGGCCCGACTTGCCGATGCCGTAGACCGCGCTCAGGCGGCCGGCCTTTTCCTCGGGCAGGAAGAACGACGTATCGGCCATGGAGAGCGGCCCGGTGATCCGCGTCTTGACGAAATCGGCCAGACTCATTCCCGAAACGACCTCGACGAGGTAGCCCAGGATATCGGCGTTGTAGCCGTAGACCCACTTCTCCCCCGGTTGGGCGTCGAACGGCAGCGAGGCCAGCTTCTTCATGTAGAAGCCGACGGGCTCAGTCCTGTCGGCCAGGAACCAGCCCTGGAGTCCGGCGGCCTTGTAGAGGTCCTTGGCCGGGCCGTCGCCATAAGAGATGCCGGCCGAGTGGGTCAGGAGGTCGCGGATGGTGATGGTCCGTTTGGCGGGGACGATCTTGTAGCCCGGCCCTTTTTTCGACGCCTCGGGAACGGCCACGGTCGTGGCCTTGAACTCGGGGATGTACTTCGAGATGGGATCTCCGAGCAGGAGCTTGCCTTCCTCGAACAGGATCATGACCGCGACGCTCGTCAGCGCCTTGGTCTGCGAAGCGATGCGGAAGATGCCGTCCGTCGGCATGACCGCGCCCGTCGTCGGATCGAGCTTGCCGAAGGCTTGGAGGTACGCGACCTTGCCGTCGCGGGCGACAAGCGTCACGACACCGCCGAGCCGCCCCTCGTCGACGTACTTCTGCATGACCTCGCCGATCCGGCCGAGCCGCTCCGTCGACAGTCCGACCACCTCCGGCCGGACCTTCGGGAGGTCGGCCGCGAACATGGGCAGTGATAATGCGGCAATGAACGCTGATATAAAGAATCTCAACGATTTGTTTCGTCTCATGCGGTCCTCCATCCACGGCGCTAATGAGACTGCTTATACCAGAACTGCCAGGACGCCGTCAAAGCGCCGTCTTGTTATCGCCTTTTAATCTCCGTATAATGAGCGGGCCATGCGCCAGGCGTCTTTCGCGAAAGGACGATAACCATGCACCTTCAACTCATCGACTGGATCATCGTCGTGGTCATCCTCACGATCTGCTTCGGCCCCGCCCTGCTCTTCCGTAAGCGTTCGGGCAAAAGCACGTCCGAGTTCTTCGGGTCCGGCCGGGCCGTGCCCTGGTGGCTGGCCGGGCTGTCCATGGTGGCCACGACCTTCAGCAGCGACACGCCGAACCTGGTCACCGACATCGTCCGCCGCAACGGCGTCGCCGGCAACTGGGTCTGGTGGGCCTTCACCCTGACCGGCGTGGCGACGGTCTTCTTCTACGCCCGGATGTGGCGCCGCTCCGAGGTCCTGACCGACCTCGAATTCTACGAGATCCGCTATTCGGGCAAGGCCGCGAGCGTCGTCCGCGGCTTCCGCTCGGTCTACCTCGGATTCATCTTCAACTGCATCATCATGGCCACGGTCAACCTGGCCGCCTGCAAGATCGCCGCCATCCTCTTCGGGTTCGAACGCTGGCAGACGCTCCTCTTCGTCGGCCTGCTCAACGTCGTCTTCGCCGCGCTCACCGGCCTTTGGGGCGTTCTCATCATCGACATGATCCAGTTCTTCGTCAAGATGACCGCGGTCATCGCCGCGGCCTACTTCGCCGTCCGCGCCGTCGGCGGCATGCCGGCCCTCATCTCGAAGCTCTCCGCGACGCCCGGCCCCGGCGGCATCAACTTCCTGAGCATGCTGCCGAACTTCAAGAGCAACTGGGACCTGGCCATCGCCATCTTCATCATGCCCCTGGCCGTCCAATGGTGGGCGGTCTGGTATCCCGGGGCCGAGCCGGGCGGCGGCAGCTACATCGCCCAGCGCATGCTCGCCTCCAAGTCCGAGAAGGACTCGCTCAAAGCCGTTCTTTTCTTCAACGTCGCCCACTATGTCCTCCGGCCCTGGCCGTGGATCCTCGTCGGCCTGGCCTCGATCATCGTCTTTCCCCAACTTTCGGACATCCAGAAGGCCTTCCCCCATCTCGACCCGAGCCTTATCGGCCACGACATCGCCTATCCGGCCATGCTCAAATTCCTGCCCGTCGGCTTCATCGGCCTGATGGTCGGCGGCCTCATCGCGGCCAACTCCTCGACCAACCTGACCCACCTCAACTGGGGCGCGTCCTACCTCGTCCACGACTTCTACCGCCGCTTCATCAACAAGACGGCCACGGAAAAACACTATGTCATGATCGGGCGGCTGGCGACGATCGTCCTGTTCTTCTCCGCCGGCGCGATGGTCTTCATCCTGGACACGGCCAAGGACAGCTTCGACATCATCCTCCAGGTCGGGGCCGGAACGGGCCTCCTCTATCTCGTCCGCTGGTTCTGGTGGCGGGTCAACGCCTGGTGCGAGGTCAACGCCATGGTCTCGTCGTTCGTGCTCTCTCTTCTCATCCTCGTCCTGCGCAAGTTCGGCATCTTCATCCCCACCCACTACGCGTTGATCATCACGGTCGCGGTGACAACGATCAGCTGGATGTTGACGGCTTTCCTCGGGCCGCAGACGGACCGCGAGAAGCTCATCTCCTTCTACAAGAAGGTCCGGCCGTTCGGCCCGGGCTGGAAGAAGATCCGCGAGGAGGCGGGGATCAGCGAGGCCGAGGCCAAATCGACCTGCGACAGCTTCCCGAGGGCCCTCATCGGCTGGGTCTCCGGGTCGCTGACCATCTGGTCGGCCCTGTTCGCGGTCGGCAACGTCCTCTACGGCCGGTGGGTCTACGCGGTCGTCCTTTTTGCCGTCTTCCTCGCCAGCGGCGCCATCCTTCTCAGGGT
>JADGNU010000051.1 GCA_017883305.1 Candidatus Aminicenantota bacterium
CGCCGCAGACGAAGATCTCGGCCAGGCGCTCGGGCGTGTCGCAGAGGACGGCCAGCGCCTCCCCGACCGTGGCCTCGGCGCTGACGTCGACGTTCCGTTCGCGGCCGCCGAAGAGGTCGCGGAAATAGGCGAAGAACTTAGCTTTGACCGTCATGGGGTTGACTCGTCTCGAAAAGACGTTTCTCCAGGAGCATGCGGGCGTCGGCGTCGTTGACATCGAAGACAGCGGGGATGAGCGGAGCCAGGCGGGCGGCGAATTCCCCGAGGATGTCCTCGCGGACGACGCAGAGGAGCGTCGGCCCCGGCGCTTCGAGCGCGTCCCGGAGGGCCGGCCAGAGGCCGCCGCCGCGAAGCTCGAGCGGTCCGACCTCGTCGACGACAAGGAGTCCGGGGGGCCCGGTCTCGCGGATGATCGTCCGGGCCCTCTCGAGGGTCTCCGGAACGAAAACATACGGACCGATCCGCTCCGCACCCGGCAGGCCGTGCCGCCGGAGATAGGGCAGCCGGCGGCCCGTCGCGATCTCGACGAGATCGTAGCCAATCTCGCCGGTCTCGTCGGTCACGGCGGGGCTGATGAAACCGGCGCAAGACAGACCCCTCGCCGCCCAGAGCGGCAGGGAGCGTTCAAGGAAGGTCGTCTTGCCCGCGTGCACGGGTCCGGACAGAACAAGGACCATCGGGCCCTAGCGGATGTTGACCGTGGCTTCGCCCGTCTCCAGGACAACGGCCTGTCCCATCGGACTCCCGGCCGTCGCGCTGGAAAAAGCCACGGACGCCTGGCCCGAGCCGACGGACGTGAAGACCAGGACGGCCAGGACCCCGCGGCCCTTGAATCCGGGGCTGCTGGGCGGGCTGGAGAAGCCGATGGTGCACGTCCCGCCGCTGATGTTCTTGATGAAGGGGACCTTCTCGCCGAGCTGGCGCAGGCCGCCCCCTTCGAGGACGTCCTTGAGCTTGAGGACGCGGGGATCGAAGGTCAGCACGAGCGAGGCGTTGCCGATCTCCTGTTCGCTCGAGAGCTCGACGTTCATCCGGAATTCGCGGTCGCGCGGGGCCTCGAAGCTGGCCGGCGAGAGGTAAACTCCGCTCGCTCCGGTCTCTTCGGACGCGGGCTCTTCGGCCGCCTGGGCCGCTTCTTCGGCGGCCGTCACGGCGCCGCGGCTCGCGGCCGAGACCGCTCCCCCGCCCCCGCCGGTCACGCCGGACAGATTGTCGGGATCGACCCAGAGGGGCTTGAGGTCGTCCTCGGAGATCTCGATCTCCCGGATGATGTGGGGCGTGATGGTCAGGATCACGTCGGTCTGGTCGATGACCTTCTTGTTCGAAGAGAACAGGTACCCGATGAGCGGGATGTCCTTGAGCCAGGTGATGCCGCCGGCCGAGGTGCGCTCCTCGTCGCGGAGGAGTCCCGCCAGGAGGTTCGTCTCGCCGTCCTTGAGCCGGACGGTGTTCTTGATCTCGCGGTTGGCGATGATCGGGATGTCGGCGGTCCCGGTCCCGGCGATCGAGGAAACCGTAAGCTCGATCTCCAGGGTCACCTCTCGCTCGAGATGGATGCGCGGCGTCATCTTGATGGTGATGCCGATGTCCTGGAGGGTGTAATTGACGATGGGCTGCGTGTTGAGACCGCCCGCGGCGACCGCCGCGAACTGGGAATTGACGATGGGCACCTTCTGGCCGACGATGTATTCGATCTTCTCCCCGCCGAGGCCGCGGATCTTGGGCTGGGCGATGATCTTGGTGTCCGAGTCGGCGGCCAGGATCGTGGCCAGGGCCGTGGGCACGGTGATCTGATAGTTGGCCAGGTCGCCGAAATTGACCCCCTTGATCGGGAAGAAGCCGTCTTCGTTCATGGAGCCGTCCGCGGGGATGAACGACAGCCCCAGGGCCCCGTTACTGAGGTCGATTCCCAGGTTCTTCTCCCGAAGCCGGCTGACCTCCATGATCTCGATCTCGATGAGGACCTCGCCCTTGGGCTTGTCCCAGGACCGGAGGAGCTTCTCGGCCAGGGCCACGGCCTGCGGCGTGTCCCGGATGGTGACGGAGTTGAGGTTCTTGTCGACCTGGATCGACGGGACCTTGTACATCGTCTTGATCATCTGGGTCAGCCGCATCTGGACGTCGCTCACGTCGATGTTGGACAGGTAGAACGTCTTGATGGCGTTGAGCTCGTATTGCATCCGCTTTTGGACGTTGTCGGGCACGATGATGACGGTCCGTTCGTCGATGACCCGGGGGAAATTCTTGCTGGCCACGCAAAGGAAGTTGATGGCCTGCTGGAGGTCCTTGCCGGTCAAGTCGATGGCCAGGTTCGTGTCCCGGAAGGTGTCGTCGTAAAGAAAATTCACCCCGGCGACGCGGCCCAGCGTCTGGAAGATCGAGCGGAGGGAAACCTCGTTGCGGAAGCTCAAGTCGAGCGGCTCCCCGGCGCCCTTGAGCCGGACCGGGCCCTCGAGCTTCTCGCCGTTTTTGGCCGCCCTCGCCGGCGGGGCGAGGAGGGCCCTGAGCTCATTGGCCGCCATGACGTTCTGCGGATCGAAGATCAGACATTTCCGGTAGCTGAGCTCGGCTTCCTTCCTCTTGTTCTGGGCGACGAGGGTCCGGCCTTCATGGAGATAAAAGAGACAGGCCATGGTCCGGGCCCGCACCAGGGCCGTGCGGTAGACGGGCTCGTTCGGATGGTCCAGGGCCGCCTTCTGATACTGCCTCACGGCCTCTTCGTAGTTCTGGTTCATCTCGGACTTGACGCCCTGGCGGTAGTCCGTGCTGAGCGTCACGCAGCCCGCGGCGGCGAAGACCAGGATCAGGATCAGGGCTTTTCTCTTCATGGCCGGTCTCCTTGTTTCGGAAACGTTTTGGTCTCGCCGGTGGGGCCCTGGACGACGATGGCCTCGGCGGTCAGGCTGATGACTTTGTATCCCGGGGCGACCTCATCGCCGACTCTCACCGACAGGGTCTGGCCGCCGCGAAGGACGAGGGCGATCGTTTGACCGCCGGATTTGACCGAGCCGATGTAGCTGATGTTCAGGTTGAAGGACGCCGGAGCTGCCGGCTCGGGGGTCCCGGCCGCCGGATTGATCGCGGGTCCGGCCGGCCGGCGAACGGCCGCTGCGGCCCCGGACGTCTTGGGCCGGAAGATGTCGCGAAGAGGCGGCGCGATCTCCCCTTTGCCGAAGACGAGGAGGTCCTTGCGGACCAGGGGCTTCACGGCCTCGCCTTCCTGGGCCGCGAAGAGAGCCAGCGCCCCGGCAAGGGCCAGGAGCACCGAGGCCGTTCTCGCTGTCCTAGATGCCATAGTAACCCGCCAGTGTCAGTTTGGCGTTCAGGCGCTCGCCGCCCGCGCCTGTCCTCGGGAATTCGACTTTCTCGATGACCAGGAATTTGGGGAAGGCCTCGATGACGGCCAGGAGCTTCTTCAACCCCGCATACGTGCCCGTGTAGGTGAAGGCGACCACGGTCTTGCGGACCTTCTCCTTCTCCAGGTCGGAATAGCCGTAATCAAGGTTGGAGATGGATGTGCCGGCCTGGGCGAAGATCTGCTGGAGGTCCTGGCGCAGGGTTTGGCCCCCGGCGCTTTCCTCATAGAAATAGCCGGTCCGCAGCTCGGCCATGTCGCGGCCCGCATCCTCCCAGCGCTTCCACTCCGCCTTGGCCTTGTCGCGGGTCAGGATGGTCTTTTGCGCGGTCTCGTGGAGGCGGAACGAATCCGTCCGTTCCTTTTCGAGGCCGCCCCGGAACCGGACGAACAGGGCCAGGCACACGACCAGGGCGATGAGCGCGGCCAGACCGAGCCGGCCGAGCGTCCGGCGCTCCTTGTCGTCGAGCAGATCAAATAGGGCGTTCATAGGTTGTCGAGATCGGTGTCAGGACCCGGCCGTCCTCACTTCGTTGCTCTCCCCCGACTTTGATGTTCTTGAAACCGCGGGCGTTCAGGGCGGTGATGAAAGCCTCCAGGTCTTCCAAGCTGCGCGAGGTCACGCTCATCTCGAGGGCGACCGCGCCGCTCTGCGTGAAGCTCGGGCTGAGCGTCGTGATGTAGCTCGGGCCCGGGAGGGCCGCCTCGAGGTCCGAAAGAAGTCCGGTCCAGGAGAATGTCTTCTTCAAGATGATGCCGTTGACCAGGTCCACCCGGGCGCGGCTGAGCTTCTCTTCCCGGTCGATGTCGGCCTCCAGCCGCTTCTCCTCGCGCGCGGCCTCGGCCTGGACCCGGCTCGTTTCGGCCATCGCCGCTTTGAGCCGCGACCCCTCGCCGCCATATTTAAGGATGGCGAACGCGGCCAAGCCGGCCAGGATGATGAACAGCACGACCGAGACCCTCATGGCGGTCATGAAGAATCTCCGGTTGCGGAGCGGCCGCGTGGCCAGGTTCAGGTTGAGCACGGGGGCGTTCATCCGAGCACCTGTCCGATCAGAGGCGCGAGGATGGCCTTATGGGCCTCTGTCCAGCCGTCGGGCGCCCCATAGTCGACCGGTTCGATGGGCAGCGAGATCCTCTCTCTCAGCCGGGCCCTGATCTCCGCCAGCTCCGCCGCGTCGGCGCAGCGCAGCCAGAGTCCCTCAACCCTCGTCTTGTCCCGGTCCTCGAGGAAGCGGATCGTGTTCTCGGCCTCCCGGACGATATTGTCCCGGCGCTCGTCGGCGGCGGCCCCGCCCGGAAGGCCAATGTCCTTCTGCCTGTAAAGGGACCAGCCGGGATCGGCCAGGGCGAGGACCGTCAGCGACTCGTCCTCGATGTTGAGCAGGACAGCGTTCGCCCGGCCGTCGCGGCGGACCAGGTTGACCAGCGCGAGGGACGGGGATGTCACCAGGACAGGCTTCAGGCCGGCCTTCTCGAACAGCGCCTCGTATTCCCAGACGACCACCTGGCGGGCCATGGCCACGATGACCTTGCGCGCGCCCTTCCCGGGCGTCACGGCGTAATCGATCCGCGCATCGTCGGGGATGAGAGGCATCTGCTTGCCGATGCGCCAGCGGATGAAGGCGTCCCGCTCCTTGCCGGACCCGGGGAAGGAGTCGACGCTCATGACGAAGACGCGCACGGACGGCTCGGGGATGAGGAGGGCGGCCGACCCGGAGGTCAGACGCAGGTTCTTCTTCCCCTGGTCGATGGCTTCTTCGAGGACCGCCGCATTGGTAATGTTGGGCCGGTCGAACGAGGGCGCGACCGGGCGCTCCCGGAAGGGCTGGACGAAGCCGCCCTTGATCGACCCGTCGCTCCGGCTGACATGGATGCCGCTCAGGTGGCCGGGGGCGATCTGGAAGACGGAGTCGGGCAGCAGGCGTTCGCTGAAATGCTGCTTGAGCCGGTCTCCGAGTTTCACGCGCTCACTCCACGAAGGTCACTTTGTTCAGGTCCTTGAGGCCCGTCAGCCCGGCCAGGACCTTGTTCATGCCCACTTCCCGCAGGAACACCATGCCCTCCGCCTTGGCCCGTTTCTTGACCTCGGACAGGGGCCGCTTCTCGAGGATGAGCTCCCGGATGGGGTCCGAGAGCTCGAGGATCTCGGCGATGGCCGTCCGGCCCTGATAGCCGGTGAAGTTGCATTCGGAACAGCCTTTCGGCTCGTAGAAGACCGTCTCGATATGACGGGCCGGGTCGAGGCCCGACTCGGCGAGCTGGCCGGCGGTGTAATGGACAGGCACCTTGCAGCGCGGGCACAGGAGCCGGACCAGGCGCTGGGCCAGGATGCAGTTGAGGGCCGAGATGAAGCTGTAGGGGTCGACCTGCATGTGCAGGAACCGCCCGATGACGTCGAAGACGTTGTTGGCGTGGACGGTGGTGAAGACGAGGTGCCCGGTCAGGGCGGACTGGATGGCGATCTGGGCCGTCTCCGGGTCGCGGATCTCGCCGACCATGATCTTGTCCGGATCGTGGCGCAGGATGGACCGCAGGCCCCGGGCGAAGGTCAGGCCCTTCTTCTCGTTGACCGGGATCTGGGTGATGCCGTCGACCTGATACTCGACCGGGTCCTCGATGGTGATGATCTTGTCCTCGGGCGAGCGGATCTCCGTCACGGCGGCATAGAGGGTCGTCGTCTTGCCGCTGCCGGTCGGCCCGGTGACCAGGACCATGCCGTAAGGCTGGGCGATGTACTTACGGAACTTCTTCAGGATCTCGTCGGAGAAGCCGAGGACGTCCAGGCGCAGCTCGCGGATGGCCTGGGTGATCATCTCCTTGTCCAGGATGCGGACGACCGCGTCCTCGCCGTAGATGCAGGGCATGATGGAGACGCGAAAGTCGATGGTCTTGTCCTTGATCTTGAGCCGGAAGCGGCCGTCCTGGGGAACCCGGCGCTCGGCGATGTCGAGGTCGGACATGACCTTGATGCGGGAGATGATCGGCGATTGGAACTTCTTATCGATGGCCTCCATGGCCTCGCCGAGGACGCCGTCGATGCGGAACTTGATCTTGACGTCCTCGTCCTTGGATTCGATATGGATGTCGGAGGCCCGCTTCTGGACGGCGGTGAAGATGATGGTGTTGACGAGCTTGATGATCGACCCGTCCTGGTCGGCGAGCTTCTCGATGGAGATGACGTCCTCTTCCTCGCCGCTCTCGCGCTCGACGACCTGGGTGACGAACCCCTCCGTCGCATCGCGGAGGACCTGCATGGCCGTCTCGCTCTTGCGCAGGGCCTCGAGGATGGCCCTCTTCGAGGCCGCGAAGACCTTGACCTTCTTGCCGAGGAAGGCTTCGATGGCGTCGATCGACGAGATGTCGGACGGGTCGGAGACGGCGATCTTCATGACGCCGTTCTCCTCGCCGAGCGGGACGAAGGACAGCCGGTGGATGAACTCGACCGGGAAGGATTGGATGAGGTTCCGGTCGAGGTGCTCGTCCTCGAGGTCGATGTAGGGGACGCGGTAGCGCTCGGCCAGGGCGCGAACGTCCCTGTCGCCGCCGCCGTCGGTCCTATCCTTGCTCACGGTCCTGGCCTCCCCGCCCGCTCACCGGGCGATCCGGATGATATTGAAGATCGGAATGTACACCGAAAGAAGCATCGCCGCCACCACCAGCCCCATCGCAATGATGACCACGGGTTCGACCAGCGTGACCAGCGTGTCGATTTTACCACGAACGCGCTCATCATAGAAATCGGCCATGTCGCCGAGCATGCCCTGCAGGTTGGCCGAGTTCTCGCCGATGCGGACCATGTCCAGGGCCAGGGGCGGAAAGACCCCCGACTGGGTCAGGGAATCGGACAGCCCCTCGCCGTTGCGGATATGGTCGGGGACCTCCTCCATGTGCCGGATCATCCAGGCGTTGGGCACGGCCTGGATGGCGATGCCGATCGCGGTCAGAAGCGAGATGCCCGCCTCGAGCAGGAGGCCGAGGGTCCGGCTGAAGAGGCTGACGCCGGATTCGAGCCAGATCGTCCGGCCGAAGGGCACGCGGAGCTTGAGACGGTCGAGCTGGTAGCGGAAATCCGGCCGGCGCCGCAGCCGGAAGACGGCGACGACGGCCGCGACGATCACGCCGGCCATCACGTACCAGTACCGGCTCGTGGTCGTCGCGACGCCCATGACGAACCGGGTGATCCCGGGCATCTCGGCTTCGTAGCTTTTGTAGAATTCGGCGAACCGGGGGATGACGAAGTTCATCAGGATGCCCATGAGGATGAAGGAGAAGACGATGAGGATCGTCGGATACGTCATGGCCGACTTGATGCGGGCCCTGGTTTGATTGACCATCTTGGCGTACTGGATATACCGGCCGATCGAGGCCGGCAGGTTGCCGCCCTTTTCACCGGCCATCAGGCTGGCCGAATAGATGGGCGTGAAGACTTTCTCATAGGGCAGGAACGCTTCGGACAGGGCCTTGCCCTTCTTGACCTCCCCGGCGACGTCGATCAGGATCTCCCTCAAGTGGACGTTCTTGATCCGGCCGGAGATGGACTCGAGGCTCTTGAGGATGGGATAGCCCGCCTTGATCATGGCGACGAGCTCCTGGTTGAACAGGATGATGTCCCGTTCCTTGATCTTGCGTCTCAGCCCGAGGCCGAAGTTGCCGAGCTTGCTCCAGTCGCGGCGGACCGAAAGCACGAGCAGGCCCTGGGCCTCGAACGTGCCGCGGCATTCATGGGCGGCGGAGGCGAGCACGGACCGGCTTTCGACACGTCCGTCCTCGCCGGCGATCCGGCAAAGATAGTACGGCATTCTGGCAAAATTCCGCTCTGAGGTGACCTTCATAATCTATTCCAGGGCGCATTTATTGTCAATCAGGACATGGCCTCCAGCCCACCCCGCTAGGCGGAGACCGTCCCTCGAAGCTCGGGACTGCCCGATGTGGGGCTGCCCCTCGAAGCTCGGGACTGCCCGCCAGGCTTAACGATCCCGAAAGGCGGAGCTGCGGGGCTGTCCCCTTCGGGGGCTGCTCCTGAATGAATGCTTACGCTCTTGGCTGGAGGAGGCTGTATTGACAAACCCCCGGATAATGGTTAACTATAGGCTCAGTGACCAAAGCCAAGACGGTCTCCGCGGCCGCGTTGGCCGCGATCGTCTTCTCTCTCCTCCTTGGCCCACAGGCCGGGAGCCCCGGCCCCCAGACGACGGCACAGGAGTCGCCTCCCCAGAAAGTCCAGAAACCGAGCTATGACTATATGGACAACTTCTTATCCCGGAACACGCAGCCGTTGGGGCTCAAGGATGACCCGGCGGCGCGGCGGATGCTGGGCCAGGGTCCGGTGGCTTGGGCCATCAGGTCCGGCTCACGTCAGGTCCTCGATTAGGTAATTTTTTTTATGATGCGGATTCAATTTTTTGGATACCGATGAAGAAATCGCTCGTCTTCATTATCGCCCCTCTTGTGGCCGTGCTGACCCTGGGCACGCTTAACGTCGTCCGGAAGGCCCATTGGAAGGACGTCACGGACGGCGTGATATGGAGGGTCGACGAAAGCGGCCTGAGGGCCTTCCGCGTCGATCCCGACAGTGAGGCGTTCTTGCGGGCCGGCATCCGCAAAGGCGATGTCCTCACGGCCATCAACAAGGTCCCCGTAAGGACCAGGAGCGATGTCCTCAAGGGTCTCTGGCAGGCCGCGACGACGGACCAGAGCGTGACCTACGAGATCAACAAAGAGGGCATGCAGATCTACCCGACCTTCTATCCCCAGAGGAAGGCGCCCAACCCGATCTACTATTATCTCGTCCTCGTCGGCGTCATGACCCTGGCCATCGCCCTCATCGTCTATTTCAACTCGCGGGGCGTCATATCACTCCCTTACGTCTTCTTCTATCTCCTGGCCTTGACCTTCTCCGGGTTCATGATCTTCTCGCCGACCGGGGAGATGACGGCCCTCGATACGGTTTTCTACGGCCTGGACAAGCTGGGCTTTCTGGCTTTTCCGCCCCTGCTCCTCCATTTCTTCATGATCTTCCCGCTGCGCAAGCGCTTCCTCAAGCAGCACCCCAGCCTCCGCCTGGCCCTCTACGCGCCGGCCGCGGCCTTTCTCGTCTCCCGTCTGCGGATGCACATCACGTTCCCCCATCCGTTGAGCGAGGCAGCCGTCCTCCGCACCCAGGACGCCCTCGAACATCTCGAGCTTTTCCACTTCGCCGTGTTCGCCCTGATCACTTTGGCCGTTCTGATCCACAGCACCCGACGGGCGCCGAACATCCTGCTCAAGAGACAGCTCCGCATCATCGTCTCGGGGCTGGGGTTCGGCGTCTTGCCGGCGACGATCTTCTACATCGTCCCCTTCCTCGCCGGCGCACGGCCCTCGACCGGGGCCGAGCTGACGGTCCTCCTTATGGCCCTCATTCCCCTCGTCTTTTCCTACTCCATCTCGCGCTACCGCCTGGTCGACATCGAGGTCTTCCTCAAGAAGGCGGCGACCTTGACCTTCTCCTTCTTCGTCATCGCCGTCCTCTATTTCTTCGTCAGCTCCCGGACCCGTCTCTTCTCCGAGAACAGGCTCAACGCCGTCGTCTTCGGAGCCCTGGCCATCGTTCTGGGGGCGACCCTGTTCACGCCCCTCAAGCGGATGTTCCAGACCCTGCTCGACCGGGCCATCTATAAAAGGAGCTACGAGTACCGGAAGACCCTGCTCTCTATCACCCGCGACCTCAACCGCGAGCGGGACCTCGGGAAGCTCGCCCAGTCGCTCCTCGAGGCCATCGCCAACGCGCTCAATCTGAAGCAGCTGGCCCTGTTCCTGGCCGACGAGAACGACCGGCATTCGTTCCAGGTCCTCAAGGCCAAGGGCGAGGAGGCCGGGCCCGCCGCGCGGGTCGTCGTCGATGACTGGCTGGCCGGGGCGCTCCGGGACCGGGATTGGCTCGGGTTCATCTCGGCTTCCGAATCGGAGCCGGCGCGGGCGGCCATGGAGAAGCTCTCGGCCGCCGGCTATTATCACGTTCTGCCGCTCCGGGTCGAGGACAAGGTCGTCGGCTGCCTGGTCATGGGGAAGAAACAGGACGGGTCCTTCTTCTCGCGCGAGGACTGGGAGCTCCTGACGACGATCTCGGGGCCGGCCGCCCTGGCTCTGGAGAACGCCGACCTCTACGGGCGCGAATCGGTCCGGGCCTTGGAAATGCAGCGGCTCAAGGACTACAGCGAGGACATCATCGAAAGCCTGACCGTGGGCGTCTCGGTCATCGACGAGACCGGCCTTGTCATCGGCTGGAACCGGGTCCTCGAGGACCAGGTCGGCATTCGCAAGGAGACCGCGCTCGGCCGCACGCTCCCGGACGTCCTCGGCCCGTCCCCCTACAGCGCGCTCTTCCCGGAGGAAGGCCAGGCGGACTTCCGCCTCCTGACCGAGATCACGCTGGAGACGGCCGCTGGGAAGAAGGTCTTCGACATCGCCCGGACGCCACTCCTCGACAACACCCTCAAGCCCTACGGGACGATCATCGTCTTCGAGGACATCACCGACAAGATCCGCCTCCAGCAGCAGTTGCTGACCTCGGAGAAGCTGGCCTCGATCGGCCTGCTCTCGGCCGGCGTCGCCCACGAGATCAACACGCCGCTGACGGGCATCTCCAGCTACGTCCAGATGCTCCAGAAGAAGCTCACCGACCCCCACTACGCCCAGATCCTGGGGAAGGTCGAGGCCCAGACCGACCGGGTCGCCAAGATCGTCAAGAACCTCCTGACCTTCGCCCGCAGCCCTTCCGACGCCGCGTTCCAGCGCGTCGACCTCAAACAGAGCCTCGAGGAGATCCTGTCGCTGATCGACTACAAGCTCAAGAACATGAACATCCGGCTGGTCCTCGAGCTCGCGGCCGTCCCTCCCATCTATGCCCAGGGCGAGCGGCTGCAGCAGGTGTTCATCAACATCATCCTCAACGCCCTTGACGCCATGCCCGGGGGCGGCGAGCTCGGCATCCGGCTGTCGCTCGAGGACGGGGCCGAGGTCGTGCGCATCTCCGATACGGGGACGGGCATCAAGCCGGAGCACCGCTCCCGCATCTTCGATCCGTTCTTCACGACCAAGGGCGTCGGCAAGGGGACCGGCCTCGGCCTGTCCATCAGCTACGCCATCGTCAAGGAGCACGACGGCCGCATCGACGTCCAGAGCGAGGTCGGCCGCGGCTCGACGTTCAGTATCACTCTGCCGGTCGGCCGCGAGGGCCCCCGGCAGGCGGCCGTTCCGGGCCCGAGGACAGGAGCATGAGCAGCAAAGGCATCATCCACGTTATCGACGACGAGCCGGTCATCCACGACGTCCTGGCCCAGCTCCTGACCTCGGAGGGTTACGAGGTCGAGATCTCGAGTTCGGGCGAGGAGGCGCTGGAAAAGTTCCCCTCCCAATCCTTCGACGTCATCCTGCTCGACCTCCTCATGCCCGGAATGGACGGGATCGAGGTCCTGCGGAGGATCAAGCGGATCGACCCGCTGGCGGCCGTCATCATCATCACCGCCTACGGCTCCGTCGAATCGGCCATCTCGGCCATGAAGATCGGCGCCCTCGACTACGTCCAGAAGCCCTTCAAGCACGACGATCTCCTGCTCGTGCTCGAAAAGGCCATGGAGCGCAAGCGCCTCCAGGACGAGAACATCCGCCTCAAGGGTGAGCTCCGCCAACGCTTCGGCTTCGCCAACATCATCGGCAAGAGCCAGGCCATGACGGCCGTCTTCGAGCTGGTCAAGGCGGCCGCCCCGACCCGGAGCACGATCCTCCTCCAGGGCGAGAGCGGGACCGGCAAGGAGCTGGTCGCCCGGGCCATCCACTTGAACTCGAACCGGGCCGACGCCCCCTTCGTCACGGTCAACAGCGGTTCCCTCCCGCCGGACCTTCTCGAAAGCCACCTCTTCGGCCACGTCAAGGGCGCGTTCACCGGCGCCGTGGCCTTGAAGAAGGGCCTGTTCGAGGTGGCCGACAAGGGGACCATCTTCTTCGACGAGATCTCCTCCATCGGCCTCGAGACCCAGGCCAAGCTCCTGCGGGTCATGCAGGAGAAGGAATTCATGCGCCTCGGAGGGACCCAGACGATCAAGGTCGACGTCCGCATCCTCGCGGCCACCAACACCGACATCGAGGAACTGATCGAGCTGAAGGCCTTCCGCAAGGACCTCTTCTACCGCCTGAACGTGATCAAGATCGAGATCCCGCCGCTGCGGAGCCGGAAGGAGGACATCCCGCTCCTGGTCAAGCACTTCGTCGAGATCTATGCCCGCGAGAACCAGAAGGAGGTCGAAGGCGTGAGCGAGGACGTCTTCGAGATCCTCGACGCCCACAGCTGGCCGGGCAACGTCCGCGAGCTCGAGAACCTCATCGAGCGGGCCGTCGTGCTGTCCAATTCCAAAGTCATCACCCGGGCCTCGCTGCCGCCGTTCCTGCTGCGCCGGGACGGTGTCGACGACGAGGCCCTGATCGCCGCGGAAGAGTCGCTCGACCTCCGCGACCGGACGCAGGCCTTCCAGAAGAAGATCATCCTGGCCGCGCTCAAGAAGACGCAGGGGGTCCAGAACAAGGCCGCGACGCTCCTCGGGGTCAAGCCGACGACGCTCAACGAGATGATCAAGCGGCTCGGGATCGATACGTCGAGCTTCCCGGCCTAGCCCATTCATCAAAACGCCGGGTTTCTCTCGAGACCATGAAATCCAAGACCGGCGTTTTGACCCTTTGGGCAAGCCGATCCGACTGCATCTGCTTCGTTGCAAAGGGTTCGCAGTACTCCGAGTACAGCTTCACCCCTTGACGCCTCGCATCTGCAGCCGCCTCGACTCGTGAATGGGCTAGGTTAATCGAACTTCCCTGGGACCGCCCTGTCCGGATTGCCCCGGATCTTATCGGGCCGGCCGGGGAGGGTCAGCGAAGCGGTCGCGGTCCTCTCATCGACGACGATGAGCGTCCGGCCGCTCTCGCCGTTGCGGTTCCACTCGACCCAGAGCGGGAAAACGAACCCGCCCTTCAGCTGGGTCACCCGGAAGTCGAGGCGGACGCCTTCCGCGACCGGGGTTTCGGTCCACGTCGTCCGGACGTCGGGCAGC
>JADGNU010000242.1 GCA_017883305.1 Candidatus Aminicenantota bacterium
GCGACTTACGAGGCCTTTCTCGCGGCTGTCCACCCCGACGACCGGGCCGCCGTGGATGCCGCCTTCACCGAGTCGCTTCAGAAAAACCTGGACGGCTACGAGATCGAGCACCGGGTCGTGCGCAGAGACACCGGCGAGGTCCGGTTCGTCCACGAGAAATGCGAGCATTTCCGGGATGCCGACGGACGGATCGTCCGCTCCATCGGGATGGTCCACGATATCACGGAGCGCAAGCGAGCGGACGCCCTGCGCCAAGCCCTGGCCGAGCAGGAGCGGCTCCGGCTGGGCGCGGCCGTCGAGCAGGCCTCGGAGGCCGTCGTCATGGTCGATCTCGACGGCCGGATCCAGTATGTCAACGCCGCCTTCAAAACCATCAATCGTCTCCCCCTCAGCGACCCTAACGGGCAGGATTATATCGACCTCGTGGGCGGCGGCCCCACTGCCGACGACATCCGCGAGGCCGTGAGGCACGGAAAAGTCTGGCATGGACACCTGACGAGATCACTGGCCGGAGAGCGCCCGATCGAGCTCGAAGTGACGATCTCCCCGGCCAAGGATCCGGGCGGCACCCTTCTCGGAGGTCTTATCACAGAGCGGGACGTCACCGCGGAAACGATCCTCCGCCAGGAGGTCCATCGGGCCCAGAAAATGGAGGCCCTCGGGACGCTCGCCGGCGGCATTACGCACGACTTCAACAACATTCTCGGCGCCATCACCATCAACACGGAGCTGGCCATGCTCGATCTGGACGAGAAGGACCCGGCCCGCGAGTCCCTGCCTCTCATCCTCAAGGCGGCCCACCGCGGCCGGGACTTGGTCAAGCAGATCGTCACGTTCAGCCGCCAGCGAGAACGGGAGAGGCAGCCGGTCCAGATCGCCCCCACGATCAAAGAAGGCCTGAAGCTTCTGCGCTCGACCTTTCCCGAGACGGTGGAGGTCCACGAATCGATCGGGGCGGAAGCGGAGATGGTCCTCGGCGACCCGGCGCAGCTCCACCAGATCCTCTCAAATCTCTGCCAAAACGCCGCTCTGGCCCTGTGCGGCAATCGGGGTCTGATCGACGTCAAGCTGGAAGCTATTCAAGTCGACGCGGCCTTGGCGGCCCGTCACCCGGACCTCAAGCCTGGAGCCTACGTCCGGCTCATCGTTGCCGATTCCGGATGCGGCATGCCGCGGGAGACGCTGGAACGCATTTTCGAACCGTTCTTCACCACCCGGAGCCAGGGGGAGGGCAGCGGACTCGGCCTCTCGGTGGTGCACGGCATCGTCAAGAGCTACGGGGGGACGGTCACGGCCTACAGCGAGGTGGGCAAGGGCAGCACGTTCAGCGTCTACCTGCCCTGCTTCCTGAAGAAGGGCCAGCTGCGCGAACCACCGGCCGCTCCGAAGATCGAAACCGGCAGCGAGCGGATCCTTCTCGTCGACGACGATCAGGCCCAGCTCAAAGGCCTGGCCCGGATGCTCGAGCGGTTCGGCTATCACGTGACGGCCAGGTCCTCCGGGCGAACCGCTTCAACGGCCTTCAAAAAGGACCCCCGCGCCTTCGATCTGATCGTCACCGACCAGACCATGCCCCGGATGTCGGGGATCGAGCTGGCCCGGAGCCTGGTCAAAGTCCGGCCGGACATCCCGGTCATCCTCTGCACGGGTTTCAGCGAGAAGGTCAATGGCGAGAACGTCGGCCATGACGGGATCCGGGCGTTCATCATGAAGCCCTTCACGGCCCAGGAGATCTCCGGGCTCATCCGCAAGGTCCTCGCGGGCCGGGGTGTCAATCGCGTGGGGGAATAGCCCCGGCGTCAGGCGACGTAGGGGATCGTCTGCGGCCCCTCGGGCATGACGCAGATCGAAGCGCCGCGGCCGTACGTCCCGAGGAGGTCCGCGATCGTCTCTTCGATGCGGCGGCACGGCCGGAGCAAGGCGGAGCGGACCTCCTCGTCGGTCAGACCGTCGGACCTGACAAAAACGTCGGCTTTGGACTGAACGAGCGCCTGGACATGGGCCTGCCACTGGTCCTGCTCGAGAAATCCCGGCGCCGTGATCTTGGCGAGGAGCTCGCGCGGATCGCATGACTCGCGCAGGATCTCGCCGTAAAGCCCGTGGTCCGGGATGCCGTCGGAGCAGCGCGTGGCGATGATGATGGCTCCGCCCGGCCGGACGATCTGTTCCGCGGCCCGCATGCCTTTGACCGACTGGTAGAGGTTGATGTCGAGCGGGTAGCCGGAATTCGTCGTGACGACGATGTCGAAGGGCCGGTTGACGGGGACCATGGCCGAGCGCTTGACGAAAGCGCAGCCGGTGGCGTGGGCCCGGTCGAGGTCGCCGGCGAAGACGCCGGTCACCGCTTTGTCGCGGTTGAGCGTCACGTTGAGGAGGAACAGGCGCCCGGCCTGCCCGGCGACCTCGCGCACTTCTTCCCAGATGGGATTCCCGTGGGTGACGCCCCAGATGGCTTTCGGGTGCCCGACCATACCGGCGTCGTGGTTGCCAAGGACGGTGCGCTGCCCGGCCATGCCGGGCATGATGGCCTTCCCGCCGCCGGAGAACCCGGCGAAGAGATGGGGCTCGATGAAGCCGGTCAGGATCTTCAGGTCGCAGCGCATCAGCTCGCCGTTAAGCCAGGTCTCGTGGCCCTTCGAAGTCAGGCCGACAGAGACCTGGGTCGCCGGCTCAAAGGTGTTGTTCTGGACGATCCGGCGGTTCTCGAAGATAGAGCCGCCCAGCATCGTGCGGAGCTCGGCGTCGGTGTTGGGCCTGTGCGTGCCCAAGGCGTTGAAGAGCGTCACCTCGACGCCGGGGATGGCATCCAGGACTTCGAGCACGGCCGCGAGGAGCAGCGGATTGGGGGCAGGCCGGGTGATGTCACTAAAGATGACGCCGACGCGCATCCCCGGGCGGGCCACCTCGCGAAGGGGCGGCGAGCCGATCGGCGCCTCGAGGGCCGCCCGAACGGCGGCCGCCGGATCGGCGAGGGCCGGAACGAACGTGGGCGCGACGGCCGTGACGTCGAGGGCATCGTCGAGCTCGAGCGGCAGGCCCGTTTTCCCGTAAGCCAGCTTAATGCGCATGTCGGTACTATTTTACACGAAGCCGGTAGAGCCCGGCCCCGTGATACGCCACGACAGGCGCGAACTCGCCGTTGACGACCCCGACGGACTTGCCGGTCCAGACGTCGGTGATGACGGCGGACCCGGTGATCCCGAGGTCGGCCAGCCGGACCGGAACGGCGATCCCGGGCTCGATCCCCTTCCCCTCCTTGTCGCGCGTATTGAACACGGCCACGTACTTGTCCCCGTTCGCCGGGTGGTCGGCGGCCCAGGCCGCGAGACCGTTGGCATGAAAGAGCGGACGGTTGTTGCGGCCCTTCTGGTTGAGGGCCAGCACCTCGGCGTTGGTGAAGAGCGAGAGCGTCCAGGCATCGCTGGCCGGCAGATGCCCGCCGATCATGAGCGGCGATCGGGCGACGGCCCAGAGCGTCATGACCGTCCGCTGCTCGTCGCGGCTCAGGAAATTGGCCACGTCTTCCCGGCCGCCGTGCGAGACCATCTCGAAATAGCCCGGGTTCATGGTGACGTTCTTGGACCAGCCCGCCGGAAGGGCGCGGAGCCGCCCAAGCGGCAGCATGTCCGGATCGGGCCAATGGCCGAGCCCGGCGTACGGGGCCCAATCGTGGAGCCGCCGGAAGGCCGGCAGGACCTGGTCCCAGTAATCCCACAAATCGCCGAGCAGGCGCCAGGAATTGGCGTTCTGGACGAGCGCCTCGGCCCGGTCGAGAGGCATCGGCCCGTAGGACAGGCTCAGCACGATCGGCCGGCCGGTTTTATCGATGGCCCGGCGCAGCATGGCGATCTCTTCGCCGCGATAACAGACATCGTCGGCCTTGACGAAATCGACGCCCCACGCGGCGAGCTGCCGGAACAGGGAATCGTACCATTCCTGAGCGCCGGGCCGGCTGATGTCGACGCCCCATTGGTCCTCGTTCCAGTCGCAGAAATCAACCTTGTCGGCGATGTCGGCGGCCCGGAACGTCGTGCCTTCGATGGGCGTGTTCCTCTCGACGGCCAGGCGCGGGATGCCGCGGACGATGTGGACCCCGAACTTCAGTCCTTTCCGGTGGATGTAGTCGGCCAGCGGCTTGAAGCCGCGGCCATCGGACGAAGAGGGGAACCGCGACTCGGCCGGGATGAAGCGGCCGAACCCGTCCACCTCGGACTTCGAGTGGACCGGGTAGTCCGGCCCCAGCCTCTGCGGCTCCGACCACTCTATGTCGACCACGATGTAGCGCCAGCCGAACTTGGCCAGACGGGCGTCCATGAAGTCGGCGTTGGCTTTGACCTCGTCCTCGGTCACCGCCTGGCCGAAGGAATCCCAGCTGTTCCAGCCGAGAGGCGGAGTCAGGGCCCAGGCGTGGAACGGTTCGGCGACGGCGCCGATCTTCTCGATTTCC
>JADGNU010000243.1 GCA_017883305.1 Candidatus Aminicenantota bacterium
AAAAAGAAAGATCTAGGAAGTACCGCACCCTCGAGCTTCTGCGGATGTCGAGCCAGGCGGTCTTCTTCGGCCTCTTCGTCTATCTCTTCATCGGCGCCCGCTACACCGGCCAGGACTACATCGGCTCGACCGTCCAGCGCTTCTTCCACTTCGACCCGCTCCTGGCTCTCGTCACCATCGTTGCGGCGCGGCTCGTCTATGCCTATTTCGTCTTCGCCCTGGTCACGGTCGTCGCGACGGTCGTCTTCGGCCGCATCTTTTGCGGCTGGGTCTGCCCGCTCGGCGCCGTCCATCAGGCCTCATCGTTCGTATTCAAGCGGACGAAATTCCTCAAGCCGCCGCGCGAGGACAAGGCCAGCCTGGCCCCGAAATACTACATTCTCATCGCCGTCCTCGTCGGCGCTCTCTTCGGGCTCGACCTCGCCGGCTATCTCGATCCGCTGTCCTTCCTGACCCGCTCCTTCGCCCTGGCCGTGCTCCCATCGCTGGCCTATGCCCTGTCCAACCTGGCCGGCGCCCTCTACGGCCTGGGGGTCACGGGATTGGCCCGGACGATCTCTCAAACCCTCGAGAACTGGACCATCCATACGACCTTCATCCAGGGGTTCTCGATCGGCCTCTTGTTCCTCGGTGCGATCGCGCTGAACGCCCGGAAGGAGCGCTTCTGGTGCCGTTATCTTTGCCCGACCGGCGCCCTGCTCGGCCTCCTCAGCCGCTGGAACCTGCTCAAGCTCCGGATCGACGACGAGAAATGCATCAAGTGCGGGCTCTGCACCCAGCACTGCGAGACGCAGGCCCATCCTTACCCGAACGACAAGTGGAAGAGCGGCGAGTGCATCTATTGCCAGAATTGCGCCTCGATCTGCCCGACGGCGGCCATCGGCTTCCGGCTCTCCGCCCGGCCCGAGAAGCTGACCAACGTCTCGAACGTCGACCTGTCGCGGCGTAAGCTCCTCCTCACGACCATCGCCGGACTCGTGGCCATCCCCTTCTTCCGCCTGACCCCGTCGCACAAGCGGGCCTCGCTGAAGCTCATCCGGCCGCCCGGCGCCCTCCCCGAGCCGAAGTTCCTGGCCAAGTGCGTCAAGTGCGGCCAGTGCATGCGGGCCTGCCCGACCGGCGGGCTCCAGCCCGTCCTGACCGAAGCCGGCCCCGAGGGGATCTACACGCCGATGCTCGTCCCCAAGATCGGCTACTGCGAGTACTACTGTTCTCTCTGCACCCAGGTCTGCCCGACCGGGGCGATCAAGAAGCAGACGATCGAAGAGAAGAACAAGCTCAAGATCGGCACGGCCTGGGTCAACAAGAGCCGCTGCATCCCCTACGTCCTGGGCAAGCCCTGCATCGTCTGCGAGGAGCACTGCCCGGTCTCGCCCAAGGCCATCAAGCTCGTCGAGGTCGAGACGAAGCTCGCCGACGGCACGATCGCCGTCCAGAAAGCCCCGATCATCGACATCAAGCTCTGCACCGGCTGCGGCATCTGCGAGAACAAATGCCCGGTCATGGACGACCCGGCCATCTTCGTCACGAGCGTCGGGGAAACGCGGTCGGAGAAAAACCAGCTGCTCCTGGATATCTCGTCGGAAACGCCCGCCGACCCGTACAAGTAGCGCGCGCTCTCATTGTAGGATAGGAATTTCCTTTTTGCGCTGGGCTTGAGATCGCCCGTCTCTGACTCGGAATCGACCCTTCCCCTCCTAGACCCCCAAGAGGCGTATCGGAAGCCGGGTGCGGGGAGCGACAATGACGGTCAGTCTTTGAGGGCCTTCTTGAGCTCGTCCGTGAGCTTCGGGACGACCTCGAAGAGATCGCCGACGATGCCATAGTCGGCGACCTTGAAGATCGGCGCCTCGGGGTCCTTGTTGACGGCGACGATGAACTTCGAGGACGACATGCCGGCCAGGTGCTGGATGGCGCCCGAGATGCCGACGGCCATGTAGAGCTCCGGCGACACGGTCTTGCCCGTCTGCCCGACCTGGTGCTGGTGGCCGATCCAACCCGAATCGACGGCCGAGCGTGACGCCCCGACGGCGGCGCGCGGAAAAACGGCGGCCAGGTCGCGGAGCAGACTGAACGCTTCGGGGCCCTTGAGCCCGCGACCGCCCGAAACCACGATATCGGCTTCTGTGACGTCGAGCTCCGCGCTCTCTTCCTTGAGGATCTCGGTGACGCGCCCTTTGGTCGAGCCTTCGGGGATGGCCACCTCGAGCCTGATCGTCTCTCCGGTGCCCTCGCCCGCCTGGCCGACCGGGAAGACATTCGGCCGGAGCGTCGCCAACTGGGGAGAGCTCTTCAGCCGCAAGGATAGGAAGGCCTTGCCGGCATAGATCGGCCTGGTGAATTCGAGGGCCCCGCCCTTGACCGCGATCTTCGTGCAATCCGAAACCAGGGCGACGCCGAGCCGGGCCGCGACCCGCGGCGCCAGGTCCTTGCCCATGGCCGTGGCCGCGAAGAAGAAGGCGGATGGCTTGGCCTGGGCCGCGAATCCTGCCAGGGCGAAAGCATGGGCCTGCGAGGAATAGTCGGCAAAAACAGGATTATCAACAATATAGACCTTGGCGGCCCCTTGGGCGAAGGCGGCCGGCGCAAGGCCGGAGACGGCCGCCCCGACGAGGACCGCGGCCGTTTCCACGCCGAGCTCGGCGGCGCGCCGCTTGGCCTCGGAGAGGGCCTCGAGCGAGCTCTTCTTGATCTTCCCGTCCCGGATCTCGAGATATGCGGCGATCATCCTTCCTCTCCTCTTAGCCTGGATTATTCACGAGCCGAGGCGGTTGCAGATGCGAGGCGTCAAAGGCGAAGCTGTACTCGGGGTACTGCGAGCCCTTTGCAACGAAGCAGATGCGGCCGGATCGGCTTGCCCGAAGGGTGAAAACGCAGGTCTTGGCTCTTCTTGTCTTGTAGAATAATGTGGCGTTTTCATGAATAGTCCAGGCTATATGACCTTGGCCTCGTCCCGCAGAAGCCGCACCAGCTCCCGGGCGGTCTCGGCGGGATCGCCTTTCAGGATCTTGCCCGCCTGTCTCGCGGCCGGCACGTCGAGCCCGGTCGTCTCGACCGCCGGGACGAGATCCCCGGCCCCGAACCCGAGCTCGTCGAGCGTGACGACGGGGACCGGCTTCTTCTTGGCGGCCATGATGCCCTTGAGGGTCTCGTAGCGGGGTTCGTTCAGCCCCTTCTGGGCGCTGATGACGGCCGGCAGGGAAAGGACGACTTTTTCGAGGCCGCCCTCGATCTCGCGCAGGGCCGTGGCCGAAGCGCCCTCGACCTCGAGCTTGGTCACAACGGTCGCTTGGGGCAGGCCGAGAAGCTCCGCGACCATGGCCGGGACCTGGCTGTTGTCGGCGCCGACCGACTGTTTACCGAAGAGCAGGAGATCGGCCCCGGCGAGCTTGCGCTCGACGGCCCGGGCGATGATCCGGGCCGTTCGCAGCCCGTCGTAGGTCTCGGGGAGATCGTCCTTGACGAGGAGAACCTCGTCGGCGCCCATGGCCAGACACTTCCTGAGGACCGTCGCGGTCTCGTCCCGGCCGACGGAGACGACGCGGACCGTGCCGCCCTGGGCTTCCTTGAGCCGGAGGGCTTCCTCGACCGCGTACTCGTCGTAGGGGCTGATGACGAAGTTCAGCCCGTCCTCGGCGATCGTCCGGGTCTCGTGCTGGATGCGGATCCGGGACTCCGTGTCGGGCACCCGCTTGACGAAGACGAGAATGTTCATGGGTCTCTCCTTGCCGGGGCCGTCGATCCGGCGGCCGCGATCGGCCCGGCGGGCCGTTTCAGGGCCGCTCGAACGACTTCAGGACGAGCGCGCCGTTGGTCCCGCCGAAGCCGAACGAATTGCTGAGGGCGTGGACGAGCCGGGCCTTCCGGGCGGCGTTCGGGACGTAATCCAGGTCGCACTCGGGATCGGGGAACTCGGCGTTGATGGTCGGCGGCATGATCTGATAGAACAGGGCCAGCGCGGTGATCCCCGCCTCGAGGCCTCCGGCCGCGCCGAGCAGGTGGCCGGTCATGGATTTCGTCGAGCTGACGGCCAGCCGCCGGGCCTGGTCCCCGAAGACGGCCTTGATGGCCATCGTCTCGGTCTTGTCGTTGAGCGGCGTCGAAGTGCCGTGGGCGTTGATGTACTGGACGTCCTCCGGACCGATGCCGGCGTCTGCGACGGCCAGGCGCATGACCCGGACGGCCCCGTCGCCGGAGGGATCGGGGGCCGCGACATGATAAGCGTCGCTCGACATGCCGTAGCCGACGACCTCGGCGTAGATCCGGGCGTTCCGGGCGAGGGCCCGGCCGAGCTCCTCGAGGACGAGGACCCCGGCGCCTTCGCCCATGACGAAGCCGTCCCGGCGGGCGTCGAACGGCCGCGAGGCTTTGGCCGGCTCGTCGTTCCGCTCCGAGAGGGCCTTGATGGCGGTGAAGCCCGCCAA
>JADGNU010000244.1 GCA_017883305.1 Candidatus Aminicenantota bacterium
TCAAGGGAGGGGAAGTCGTCAAGGACTCGCAGGACAGGCGCCAGCCCGACATCATCAATGGTTTCGCGGATCCCCGGCGGGTCGTCAGGGTCAAGATCGACGTCCCGGACGGGAACGTCGTGACGATTCCGGCGCTCTCGATCGCGGCCCTCGACTGCGGCCGGCAGTAGCGAAGCGCGACCGGTCGATCCGCCGTTCTCCTTGCCTTGTCTGCCGTCCTGCTGGCATAATGAGCGAAAATCCGCGCCAGCCTCGAGAAAAGGAGTCGATATGAACAGAATTCGCACCCGGATCCGGCCGCTTTCATTCCCCTCCCTGCTCCTCATCCTCTCGCTCCTCATCGCCTCGGTCCCGGCGCTCATGGCCCAAGGCCCGGACAAGGATCTGGCCAAGAAGCTCCAGGGGTTCGACGCCTACATGGCCAAGATCCTCAAGGACTGGAACGCACCGGGGATCGGCGTCGGCATCGTCGTCGGCGACCGGCTCGTCTTCGCCAAGGGATACGGTTATCGGGACTTCGAGAAGAAGCTCCCCTACACCCCGACGACGCTTCATCAGATCGCCTCCAATACCAAGCTCTTTACCGCCGTAGCGGCCGGGCTGCTCGTCGACGAAGGGAAGCTGACCTGGGACAAGCCCGTCCGCGAGTCGGTCCCGACCATAAACTTCTACAACGACCAGCTCAACGACACGGTCACGCTCCGGGACATGCTGGCCCACAGGACCGGGATCACCCGGCATGATACGATCTGGTTCAAGTCCGATGTCTCGCGCCTCGCGCTTTTCGAGCGCCTCAAGTACCTGGAGCCGACCGCGCCCCTGCGGCAGACGTTCCTTTATAACAACCTTATGTACGCCGCCGCCGGCTACCTGATCGAGCTCCAATCCGGCAAGACCTGGGAGGAGTTCCTCCGGGAGCGCCTCTTCGGGCCCCTGAAAATGACGAGCACGACGTTCTCCATCGCGGACATGCTCAAGCAACCCGAACCCGGCGTCCCCTTCACCGAGAAGCGGGATTCCTTCGAGCTCTACCGGATCCCGTACTACGAGGACATCGGCGGGGTCGCTCCGTGCGGAGCGATCATCTCCAATATCGAGGACATGTCCCACTGGCTCATCGCCCTCATGAACGACGGAAAGTTCGAGGGCCGCCAGGTCGTCCCGGCCGATGTGCTGAAGGCCACGCTGGCTCCAGCCATCGCGCTCCCGAACACGGCCGCGGAGACGCGCGGCTTTTGGGAGATCCTGAACTCCGCCTACGGGATGGGCCGCTGGACGGCCTCCTACCGCGGGCACCTGATCGCCTACCACGGCGGGGATCTGCCGGGATTCCATTCCCAGATCTCCTTCCTGCCCAAGGAGGGGATCGGCGTCCTCGTCTTCGTGATCGGGGACCACTGCGCCGGGCTGTACAACATCGTCAGCTACAACGTTTATGAGCGCCTGCTCGGCCTGGACCAGACGCCTTGGAGCGCGCGCCAGCTCGAGACCCGGCTGAAGGCCAAGACGGCCGGCACCGAAGCCCGGGGGAGGGCCGGCGCCGACCGCGTTCCTGACACAAAACCTTCCCATCCCCTGGCCGATTTCGCCGGTGAATACGAGCACCCGGCCTACGGGGTCATCAAGATCGACCTCAAGGACGGCGGGCTCCGGTTCGATTTCCACAAGATCGTGCTGCCGCTCGCGCACTTCCATTATGACCGATTCGACACCCCCGACGACGAGCAATTCGGCAAGACGTCGCTCAATTTCCAGACGAATCCCCAGGGCGATGTCGACAAGGTCGTGACCTCGCTCGACGAGGCCGAGGCGGTATTCGTCCGCAAGCCCGAGACGCCGTCGCCGGACCTTCTCCAGAAGCTGGCCGGGACCTATGAGACCCCGGTCGGGATCAAGTTTTTGGTCGTGCTCAAAGAGGATGGCGGCCTGTACTTGAGGTTCGCCGGTCAGCCCGACCAAAAGCTCGTCCCCTATAAGGGACTCAAGTTCCGCGATAAGGACTTTTCGGACGTGACGTTCGAGTTCACGTTCGAGGGCGGGACGGTCAAGGCCCTCAAGCAGATCGATCCTTCGGGGGTAACGATCTTCCCGAGGAAGTAGCCGGAACCCAGCGGCCGGGACCCCTCCGGCCGTGCGTCCGGGAGCGCCCGCCGCGGATCGCCATGGACAAACGGGATGATCAGGACGTCGCGATGGCCGCGGCTTTCTTGATCCGGACGTAGGCTTCAACGAGCGCGGTCGGGGGCCTGAGGCCGCTGATCGGGAAGTTCTCAACAGCGCGGTGCGTCTCGATCCCGTAATTGGCGGAAACGGGCACGGGCTTGCGCCAGAGGGAGTCCTTTTCGATCCGCTTCCTGTCGACCGGCTTCAAGGCCATCTCAAATCACCCTTTTATCCATAATTATCAGGTTCTCTGACGAAAATCTAGCCGCCTGCGACCTGCCGGCCACGGCTTGAATACCGGCCGCCGAGAGTGTTAGATTGTGACCATCGAGGAGAAAACCATGAAACGAAGGACCTTCATGCAGATGACCGCGGCGACCGCGGGGGTGCTGGCCGCGTCCAAGGCGCGGGCCGAGGGCTTGGCCAAGCGGGAATACAAAGATGGCATCAAGCTGAGCGTCATCGGCTTCGGCGGCATCGTCGTCGTCGGCATGGAGCAAAAGCAAGCCAACCGGACCGTGGCCGAGGCCTTCGACCGCGGGGTCAACTACTTCGATGTCGCCCCCAGCTACTTCGACGGTGAGGCGGAGACGAAGCTGGGCCCGGCCTTGGCGCCTTTCCGTGGCCAGGCCTTCCTCGCCTGCAAGACCATGGAGCGGGGCGCGGACGGGACGCGCAAGGAGCTGGAGCAGAGCCTCGGGCGGCTAAAGACCGACCACTTCGATCTCTACCAGTTTCACGCCGTCTCGAGCCTCGACGATGTCGATAAGATCACGGCTTCCGGCGGAGCGGGGGAGACGTTTCTCAAGGCCCGCAAAGACGGCAAGGTCGGCTATCTGGGCGCGTCGGCGCACAATGCCGAAGCGGCGATATCGTTGATGGACCGTTTCCCGCTCGACTCGGTCATGTTCCCCGTGAACTTCGTCCTTTACCAGGAAGGCCAGTTCGGCCCTCAGATCCTGGAGCATGCCAAGAAGAAGGGGATCGCCCGGATTGCCCTGAAATCGATGTCCTATACGGTTTGGCCGGAGCAGGCCCACCCCGACTGGCCGAAGTGCTGGTACAAACCGATCGATGACCCGGCTCTGGCCGAAAAGGCCGTCCGGTTCACCCTGAGCGAAGACGTGACCGCGGCCATTCCCCCCGGGGAGGAGAAGCTTTTCCGGATGGCTCTCGACTTTGCCGGGCGGTTCCGTCCCTTGAGTGCGAAAGAGCGCGATAATCTGATGATGAGCGCCCGCGGCGTCCGGCCCATCTTTCGGGCCTGAGCTTGGGGCTTCATCGAAACGAGATCTCGGAGGTTCGCATGACGCTTCCGCCGTCGCCCGCAGCCGTTCTCGAAGGCCTCCCCGTTCCGAAGCTCGACCGCGTCGACCTGGTCACGGTCAAGCTGCCCTTCGTCGCCCCGTTCGGGACGAGCGTCCACGTCTGGACGGACAAGGAAGCGATGCTCATGCGCCTCGAGTCGGACGGACTCGCCGTTTGGAGCGAGTGCGTGTCCGACCCCGATCCGTTCTATTTCTACGAGACGAACGACACGGCCCGCCACATCATCAAGGACTTCCTCCTGCCGCTCGTCGAGTCCGGGATCCCGCTCGGCGAGCTCGAGGAGCGGTTCCGCCGCGTCCGGGGCCACGGCATGGCCAAGGCGACGATCGAGAACGGCCTCCTCATCCTGCTCTCGCTCCAGAGGGGCGTGCCTCTCCATAGGCTCCTGGGCTTCCCCGCCAAAAAGATCATGTCGGGCCTGAGCATCGGCCTCAAAGAGACTCCGGCCGACCTCCTGGCCGTGGTCGAACGGGCCGTGGCCAAGGGCTATCACCGCGTCAAGATGAAGGTCAAGAAAGGGCAGGACGTCGATTGGATCCGGGCCGTGCGCGATCGTTTCCCGAAGCTGCCCTTGATGGTCGACGCGAACGGCGATTATTCGCTTTCGGACATGGCCCACCTGCGGCGGTTCGACGAATTCAAGCTGATGATGATCGAACAGCCGCTGTCCTACAGCGACATCTATGAGCACTCGCTCCTCCAAAAGGAGATGGCGACCGCCATCTGCCTGGACGAATCGATCCACAGCCTGGGGGACGCGGCCACGGCCCTCGCTCTTGGCGCCTGCCGCATCATCAATATCAAGCAGGGGAGGGTCGGCGGGCTCATGGAATCGATGAGGATCGCAGCCTTCTGCGCCGCTCACAGCATCGACGTCTGGTCGGGCGGCATGGACGAGACCGGGATCGG
>JADGNU010000245.1 GCA_017883305.1 Candidatus Aminicenantota bacterium
CTGCGGCCGGCCGCCGCAAACGCTTTGACGTCCTTGCCGGCGAACATGAGCTTGGCGATCCCGTTCGCCAGGCCCTCGGTCGGCTTCGGCCTGCCCGGCGGCGTCACCGCGATGATGTAGGACCCCAGGTCTTTGCCCTCGTCCACCGCCTTGGCAAAGACTTCGACTTCGGAGGAACTGGGCGCTTTGGTCCCCGCGACGAGGGGGGCTTGCCCGGCATAGACGACGCCGAGGACGCGCTCGGGGTGGGTCGCGGCCACCTTGCCGGCGATGAACGCCCCGCTCGAATAGCCGACCAGGTAGGCCTTCCGGATCTTGAGGTGGTCGAGGAGGCGCACGACATCGGCCGCCATTTCGGGGCCGTACATCTTCGGGTCGTGCGGCTTGTCGCTCTTGCCGTGCCCCCGGCAATCCAGGGCGATCAACTGGAACCCGTTCGCGCCGCTCGTGTCGAGTTTGGTGTTCCCGGACCGGTCCCGGCCCCACATGCTGGAATCCGCCATCCAGCCGTGGATGAGGACGACGGGCACGCCCGTGCCTTCCGTGACATAGCGGATCTTCACGCCGTTCGAGTCGAACATGCCGTCCTCCGCGCCCATAAGCCCGGGCGCGAGATAGCCAACGACGAGCAACATCAACAGAGATCGGTATTTCATGACTGGCGTTTCCTCGATAATGGGGATTTGCTCTGAGAAGGATATGCAGGCCCAAAGCGGAAGTCAATATCTCGAAATTGAGCGACCCGGCCGCCTTCTGGAAGGTCGTCACCGATAGCAAATGTCAACTTGACAATAATTATTATCAAGTGTTATCATGCTCTCGAGGTCATAAGGCCATGGCTATTCATGAGGAAGTGCTATCGACGGCCCGGCGGATCTGCGGCGAACGCGGGGAACGATCCTTTCGGGTCGCCGACATCGTCCACGCCCTGCCTCACTTGAACCCGAGCTCGGTCCGCACCCACGTCGTCAGCCGGTGCTGCGTCAACGCCCCCAAGAACCACCCCCACAAATGGGACTATTTCCGGCGCACTGGCCGGGGCGAGTATGTAATCCTCTCTCCTTATCGCACCGAAAGGAAGCCGGCCAGAGAGATCGCGGAAAGCCCGGCCAGATATGCCGCGGCCGGCCCCGCGCGCGACACGATCCATGTCGTGGCTCGGCGTTCCGGGGGGTTCTATGTCGCCGAAAGCCTGGAGCTGGCCCTGGTCACTCAAGGGAGATCGCTCGACGAGCTCATGACGAATCTCAGGCAAGCGGTACGGCTTCATCTCGAGGGCGAGGATCCCAGGGCGTTCGGCCTTTCGGCTTCTCCCCGGATCGCGGTGACCTACGAAGAAGACTTGTCAGGCGATGCCAAGGCTTAAGCGCCTGTCCGCCAGGCAGATCCTCGGGATCCTTCAGACATTCGGCTTCTCGGTTGTCTCGATACGGGGCAGCCACGCCAAGCTGAAGCGCGAGATCGAAGGCCGCCCGTCCCAGATCCTAACGGTCCCCCTCCACCGGGAGCTCGCACCCGGAACCGTTCAAGCGATCTATCATCAGGCCCTTCGTTTCATCTCCGAACAGGATCTCTATCCTCATTTCTACGGAACCGGCTGAGGGCGGGGGCCTCCTGGCACAGGGTCCTATAGCAGAGGGCCGCTCCCTCGGCGCTGCAGGCGACGATCCCGATGTGTTTGGCCATTGCCGGCCTCACTTGTTTCCGGATTTCCATTGCCTCCGGGCGGCCGGGGTGAGGAGTTGGATCTCCTGGAGCACAAGGCCGTACCGACTGCCGGGGGGATTCGGGAGGATCTTCTCGTTGTTCCAGTCCGGCGCGAAATTGGCGGAGTAGCACAGCCAGGCCGAATAGCCGTCCGGTCCGATGAACTTCGAAGGGATGTTCACGAAATACGCCTGCTGGCCGAAGTCCTTCATGAAGGTCACCATCCGCCACGGGCCGGTCAGCCGGTCGGCTTCCAGGATGTACGTGCTCATCCGGGAGCACGTGTTGCCGCCGTCGGTGACGCACATGAGATATTTCTTGAGCGGCGCGTCGTAGGTGACGGTGACGCAGCCCATATGGTCGTTCCATTCGAGGAGGGGCCTTGCGGCGGCCAGATCCCGGGTCCAGACATCCTGCCCGCGGGTGTCCTTCCCGCCGTAGAACTCGTACTTGGAGGCGTCGTTGATGTTTTCGACGGACGGGACGACCCTCAGCAGGTAGACTTGGTCGGCCGTGATCCAGCTCAGGTTCTCGAAGCGGGGCTTGGGATCGGAAGGGCCGGCGCCCATGGCCACGAGGTAGGCTTTCCCGTCCGGAGAATGCTCCATGTTCCTGCCGAAATCCACGAAGTGCGGGGCGCCGATCTTGACCGGATAACCCCAGAGACCGCTTTCGCCGAACAGGGGCTTGGCCGGCGTGTGCGGCGTCTCCCGCCACGTCTTCCCCAGGTCGAGGGACGTCCGGAAACCTACGAGCGGGCCCAGCCAAGGCCAATTATAAGCCGTCGGCCCGAACCGGGTGACCGCGTGCGGGGCAAGCGTGTATGTGCCGTAATACCAGACGCCGTTATAGACCAGGCTGCCGCAGGGATATCGCCCGCCGTAAGGATAAGGATCGGCCTGGACCGTGCCTAGGTTCGTCGCCGTCAGGTGGAGAGGGTCGTCCCCGACCAGGACGGCCTGTCCGGTCGTCGCGTTCCTCAGAAGGGAGCAAACCGATCCCTCGTGCTTTTCGTCGATGGACGCGTAGCCGTCGGAATTGGAGCCCGCCCCATTGACGTCGCCGTCGGTATACGGGGAATAGAGGTTCCCGTCGCTGGCCCAGCTGGGGTACCAGGTGTCGGCGAAGCGATAGTCGCTGTGGACGCCCTTGAAGAGCACGCCCGCCAAGGCCGTGGACGGGACGAAGGGGCAATCGGCCGGCGCCGCCGTGTTCCAGACGAAGGGCTCGAACGCGCGGCTCTGCGGGCTCCCCGCGACGACCGAAGCCGCCAGAGAGGCCGTGAGGACGAGAACCAAGCCGTGTCGCAAACACTTCTTCATGACCGGGATGGTAGTCCGGGGCGCGGCGCGGTGTCAATCGACGATGCGGGCCTTCTGGACTGGGTCAAGCTGGCTCTGACATGCTTAGTCCCGTATTGCGTGGCAACTTACGGCGCGGCCAGGTTCGCAAGCAAGCGCCGCGGGGATTCTTGAGGGACCTCCGGCCTGAGCGGCCTGTCGTCTCTCAATATTCAAACCCGTAGCGAGCCACGGAACGCCCTGACCCCATAGTAAGAGGGGGCGCTGTTGTGATACACGAAGACATGGCCGTAGCGCCGATCGGCAAAGAGGGCGCCGCCGAGTTTTCTAATATCAGAAGGTGTTTTCACCCAGCTCGATGTCTTCGTATCGAAATTCCCCAGTTTCTGCAACTCTCGATATTGGTCTTCCGTTAAAAGCTCAATGCCCATCGCAGCGGCCATATCCATGGCGCTATTTTCCGGTTTAAACGTTTTCCTCGCCTCCAGCCCTTCACGGTCGTAACAGACATTTCTGCGGCCTTTAGGACTTTCCGCTGAACAATCAAAAAAAATATATTCACCCCTCTTTCTATCAAAACCGACAACATCCGGTTCCCCGCCAGTTCTTTCCATTTCATTGAGTGACCACGGTTTTTCAGTATCAGCTTCCAGCTTTGCTTGGACTTTAGTCCATTCAAGACCTTTATGGCGGTTCATGTTATTCTCAAAACGGGCTTTCAACGTTCTGAGCAGTTCTTCACGTTGTTCCGGTGACAACTTCTTCTTGTTGCTCTTAATGTTGTCCATCCAGCCCCAATTATGAAGGCTTCTTGCTCATAACCCCTGTCGCCGGCTCACTCGATCTTGCCCGGTTTGAGCGGCGTTGCCACGGGCGTCAGCCGGATCCAATCGATGCCGGCACCATGGTTCGGCATGACCGTATTCGGATTCGTCCCCACGAGGCGCAACGCCAGGGTTCTTTCGCCGGCGTCGAGGGTGAACTGGCCCAGGGTAACGGTGAAGGGCGACGCGGCGTCCTTTTCGGGGTTGCCATACATATCCACGGGACCGCCGGCCTCCTTGCCATCCATTTGAAATTGGAACGTGCCGAACGTGCGGTAGCGGACCAGTCCTACGGAAAGAGTGTAATGTCCCGGCTTCTTCACGGGCAGGGCCAGCTCCAGAACGGCTCCGGCCTCTGCGGCGTCGTGCCAGTACAATGTTGTCTCGCCGTTGAACTGGCCGGGCTCCGCGAAGCCGTCCTCCACCATATTCCACACGGTGGCCTCCCCGGAGGTGCAGCGGATGACCCTCAGCTCTTCGCCTTCCAACTTCTCTTCAGCCACGGCAGGCAGCGCGGCGAAGACGCAGGCTGCCATCAGCAGTACT
>JADGNU010000246.1 GCA_017883305.1 Candidatus Aminicenantota bacterium
GCCCGGTCCCGGACCGATTGGCCGTGAAAAACCGGCGGTGGCGCTATACAATGGAAGTGACTCTTGTCCGCATGGACTTGCGTCCCGTCGACGAAACGGCCTTCCGCAGAAGCGAGGTCCGGCGATGAACCGACGCCTCGCGCTTCTGGCTTTGGGGCTCGCCCTGACGACGGGAAGCGCCGTCGCCCAGGAGGGCTTGCCCTCCGTAGTTTCCTCTTTGCCCGTCGAGGGGTGGGCCGACGAACTGAGGTCTCTGGCGGCGGCGGGGAGCGCCCTGGACGGCTTTGTGCTGCCGCCTCTCCCGGTCGGGCCTGGAGAGGCGCCGTCCTGGGAGCCGGCCCGCGGAGCTTTGAAACTCGTCTATGAGCTTTTCCCTGAAATCGGTCAGGTCTGGCTTCGTTTGACGCTCACCGCACCTCCCCCGGGCTTGACGGAAAAAGATATTGAAGGCTGGGTCGCACTCCTTGCCGACGACGTGACCGGTGGCCTCGGACCCGCGCTGACCGGGATCATCCTGGAACCCGATAGAGGCGTCCCGGACAATCTTTTGCAGCTTGTCGTAACGTCCATTTCGGTCGCCCGAAAGACCGGCGGCAACGCCGTTCAGATCGCCCTCCCGTGCGGGGACGCGGACCGACTTGGCCTATCCATCGCCGCCCATGTCGACCGATACACGGTGGAGACCGATGGGGCTTGGCGCCAACCTCTCCAGCACCTCTCCGATCTCAAGATCCTCCGGCCGACGCTTTGGCTGGGTCGGGAGGACGGCCGGCGCTCCGCGGAGGAGATCTATCTTGAAACGATGGTTGCGGCCGTAAAATTTCGAGCCGACATGTATGCCGTGTGGCCGGAGACTCCGGAGAAGGTCGCCTCACTTCTGGCCCTCCGGGATCGCTTGCGATCCAAGATCGGGACCGATCTCTCGATCCTGGTCGACGAACTCCCCCTCTTCCGCCTGGAAGACAATTCAGGGAACCGCCCGCCTCAAGCGGTTTTTATCGACGAAACCTTCGACACCGTCATGGTCCTAGCCCGGGTTGAAGCCCCCCCGTCGAAGACCGAACCATGGCATTTCGTCTCCGGAACGGGCGAGATATATGAAGCCCGGGGCTTCGATCCCTTAACCGATGAACAACCCCAGGGAGTCGCGATGGGCACGGCGAACATCGTCTGGGACCGGTCTTTTCTCTTACTCCAAGCCCGGAAATCGCGGACCTACGATCTCCGGTTCCGGAAAACGGTAGACGTCAGCGCTCGAACGGCCCTCTCCGTTTCCGAGATCATCGCTCGCTGGCAGCGCTATGACGCTCAGCAGGGCCGTCGGCTCCGCCAATACTCCGCCACGGTCCAAATGGACATGCATTTCCAGCCCCCGGGTCTGGGATCGGGGTTCGACATCGCCCTGCATTTCCAGTATTTTTGGAAGAACGACGGGTCCCGATACTGGGAGCAAACATCTCAGTACCTCAACGGCATCAAACTGCCCCAGAAGCAGACCTTGCCCTTACCCCAGCTTGAACCGGACAAGATCGTGATCCGTCCCCTGGAGATCAAGCTCGTGGACAGCTACGTTTACGCCCTGGAAGGGATGGAGACGATCCGCGGCCGCGAGTGTTATGTCGTGTCGTTCAAGCCCCGCCCGGATGCCGCCGAACGGCTTTATTCCGGCCGCATCTGGATCGACGCCGACGTATTCCGCCGGGCTCAGATGCTCCTCGTCCAGGAGAGGAGCAGCGGGAGCATCGTCGGACAGACGGAACTGCAGTCATACGAACAGGTGACCGGGACGGACGGTGGGCAATGGGATCTCTTGGTCCGGAGCAACGTCCGCCAAAAAATGCTCGCTGCCGGGCGCGAATTCCTCCTGGAACGGCGATATCGGTTCTCGGATTTTTCCTGCAACAGTCCGGACTATGACGCCTCTCTCCAATCCGCCTTCCGAAGCGATCAGCCTATGCTGACCGAAACGGCTGCGGGATTGCGCGAGCTGGCCAAGGACAAAACCGGCGAGCGCCGGGTCCGGGAGAATCCCGGCTCTTCGATCTGGTCCCTGATCACGGGCCTGATCTACGACGGGACCTTCGATTTTCCCATACCCATGGCCGGGCTCAGCGCCATCGATAGCGATTTCCTCCACAGCCGTGGTCAGATGTCGACCTTCTGGGCCGGCCCTATTTTGGCCCTGAACTACTCCCGGGTGGACGCGTCCAGCCTGACGTGGGGCGGGGACCTTTATCTCTCGGCGCTCCCCAGGCGAGACCGGGTCTTTCGAGACGGGGCCGACGTTGATAGCGAGGAAATCTATTATTTCTCGGAAGGACTGGGGGCCCGGTTGCGCTGGCAGCCGAAGCTTTGGCTCTCGGCAACTGCGACGGGATACCTGAACTACGAGCGTTACGTGCCGACGAAGACGACCTCGAGCGCGATGATACTCCCGAGGAACGGCGTCACCCTGAACCCAAATCTCGGCCTGATGTTCACCAGCGGAGGCTATGAGGCCAACTTCGACCTTTCCTGGTATGATCGCCTGGGCTGGCGGTCCTGGGGTATGCCCGAACTTCCGGAGAAGCCGGTCAAGACCTACCTGAGGGCTTCCGGACGGCTCGGAAAACAATTCTATCTGAGCAGCTTTGTCCGGTTCGGCGTCGACCTCGGGTATTATACCGGCCAGGGACTGGACCGTTTTTCCTGCTACCAACCCTCGGTCTGGTCGTCGCCGAAGATCCGCGGCATCCCGAGCGGAACGGTGTCCTTGGACAAAGCCGCGTCCCTGGGTCTCAACCTGGGATTCACCGCGTTCGACCTGATCCGCTTCGACGGATTCTACAACTTCGCCAGATGTACGGAGAACATGCCGGGCAGACTTCCTTTCAATTTTCAGGGTTTGGAATTCGACTTCGGGACGATCGGCCCCTGGAGGTCCTACATCCAAGGCGTGGCCTCGTTCGCCGTCAGGGGCCTGCCGACCGAGTACAAATCGCGGTGGAGCCTTTATCTTCTGGTGTTCATCCCGTTATCCCGTTGAAATGGCCCGGACGACCGGATCGCTTCCGGGTTGACGCACCCGCGCGAAATTGATAAGTAATACATTCTCCATGAACCATATTGACGGCAGGAGGATCGCCACGTTCAAAACGCTCGAATCGAGCGCCCGCATGCGGGAGCTGATGACCGGATACTTCAGGGACCTGAACCGGGCGGCGCTCGAGGGGAGGCCCAAGATCGCCTGGTGTTCCAGCGTCGGGCCGGCCGAACTCCTGCTCAGCCTGGGTTACGCCGTTTTCTATCCTGAGAACCATGCCGCCATGTTGGGGGCGACGCGGGAGGCGAGGAAAACCATTCCCGTGGCCAACGCGGCCGGATATTCCCCAGATATCTGCTCTTATCTCACCAGCGACATCGGCGCGTTCTTACGGAAGGAGACGCCTCTCTCCAGGGTCTCTCCCGAGATCCTTACTGTTCCCCGGCCGGACGTCCTTGTGTACAACAACGTTCAATGCCGCGATGTCCAGGAATGGTTCTCCTGGTACGGTCGCGAATTCGCCGTCCCCGTTCTCGGCGTAGCAACCCCCCGCAACGTCGCCGAGCTCACCGCGGAGCTTCTGGCCGGCATCGCCGGGCAGATCAGGGCTCTCGTCCCCCCGCTGGAGAAGATCGTCGGCCGGCGATTCGACATCGACCGGTTGAGAGCCGTGATGAGCCTATCCCGGGAAGGAAGCGGATTGTGGAAAAGGGTTCTGGAGGCCAACCGGGGCCGTCCCGCCCCGTTGAGTTTTTTCGATGCCGCTGTCCATATGGGGCCGGCGGTCGTCCTGAGGGGCACGGAAGAGGCCCTCGCCTATTACAGGGTCTTGCTTCGGGAGGTCGAAGGCCGCGTCGCCCGGGGAGAAGCAGCCGTCGAAGGAGAACGATTTCGCCTCTATTGGGAAGGCATGCCGATCTGGGGCAAATTGAGGGACTTGGCCGAGTTCTTCATAGGCCTGCGAACAAACATTGTCGCGTCCACGTACTGCAACAGCTGGATCTTCGAGAGCGGGGACGACGCCGATCCGTTCCTGGGTCTGGCCCGCTCATCGGCCGGGTTGTTCATCGCCCGGGACGAGGACGCCAAAGAACGATACCTGAGTGACATGGCCGAAAAGTACGACATCCACGGTTTCATATTTCATGACGCCAAGACCTGCCCCCACAATTCCAATAGCCGCTACGGCCTTCCCGGCCGCCTGGAGAAAGCGACGGGAATCCCCACGCTGATCATTCACGGCGATGTCAACGATCTGCGTTGCTACTCCGAAGACCAGACGCGGACCGCCGTCGAGGCCTTCGTCGAACGCCTGGAGGAGGGCTGAATGCCGGATCGCCGGCCCCG
>JADGNU010000247.1 GCA_017883305.1 Candidatus Aminicenantota bacterium
GGCAGGATCTCCTCGGTCTTGACCCGGGCCCAGTCCTCGCCCCAATGGGTCAGCCAGCCGGGGTAGAGTTCGCTGCAGAAGACGGGAACGCCGCGCTCGAGCCGCGCCGCCTCGGCGAATTCCTTCTCGTTCGTGCCGGGGTCGAGTCCGATGGCCGCTCCCGGAAGGCTGCCCGCTTCGAGCATGTCGGGCGTCGCGCCGTCGGCCGTGTAGAGCGGCACCTCGATCCCGGCCTTCTCCCAGAATCCTTTAAGGGCCATCAGATAGTCCCGGTCATTCCCGAAGCTGCCGTACTCGTTCTCGACCTGGACCATGAGGACCGGGCCGCCGCTGTGGACCTGGAGGTCGCGGAGGACCTCGCCGATCTTCAGGATGTAGGATTCGCACGCGGCGAGGTAGCGCGGGTCGGAGCAGCGGACCTTGATGTCCGGCGTTCTCAGCAGCCAGGCCGGCAGACCGCCGAAATCCCATTCGGCGCAGGCATAGGGCCCGGGCCTGACGATGACCCAAAGCCCGATCCGCTGGGCGGTCCGGATGAAAGCGGCCAGATCGTTCCCCCCGGTGAAGTCCCATTGACCGGGCTCGGGCTCGAGGGCGTTCCAGAACACATAAGTCCCGACCGTATTGAGGCCGGCGGCCTTGACCTTGATCAGCCGGTCGGCCCAGTACTCCCGCGGGATGCGCTGGTAATGGATCTCGCCGGCCATGATGCGGAACGGCTTGCCGTTGAGGAGGAAGTCCTTCTCCCCCAGCCGGAAATCCCGCTGCGGGCCCGCGGAACCGGAGGCCAGAGCCAGCACGATCATGGCGGCGAGCGTTTTCCCGAGCAATCTCATGCGGCCCTCCCGAGCGATCGCGTCATCGGAGCGCGCCGATTTTATCACACAATTGACTTTCCGCCGCCGGCCGATATAATCCCCACGGACGAGGGCCGGCCTCCCCCGGCCCGCAGACGCGGCGACCCGTCCCGCCGGGGAGAATGACATGACAAAGACACGCCTTGTGACCTTCTTTATCGGGCTGGCCCTCCTGGGCGCCGCGATCGCGATGCCGGCCGCGGCCCAGGATGAGAAGAAGCCGCCGGCTTTCAGCCTCGCCCTTTCGGGTTTCGTCAAAACCGATATTTTCTACGATTCGCGCCAGACGGTCTCGATCCGCGAAGGCCATTACCTGCTCTACCCCAAGGGGCCGGCGGCGGGACCCGACGGGATCGACGCCAACGCCCGCGGCACCTTCAACATCCTTTCGATCCAGACCCGCCTCGCCGGGAAGATCAGCGGCCCCGACGCCCTGGGCGCCAAGACATCGGCCTACATCGAAGCCGAGTTCTTCGGCACCTCCGACGCCGACCTCAACGGCCTGCGCCTCCGTCACGGCTACCTCAAGCTCAACTGGCCCCATTCCGAGCTCATGGTCGGCCAGTACTGGCACCCCATGTTCGTCACCGAGAGCTTTCCCGACGTCGTCTCGTTCAACACCGGCGCGCCCTTCCAGCCCTTCAACCGCAGCCCGCAGGTCCGCTATACCCGGATGTTCGGCGGCGTCAGCCTCACCGCGACAGCCCTGGCCCAGCGCGATTTCGTAAGCAACGGCCCGGACGGGGCGAGCTCCGTCTATTTGCGCAACGCGGCGCTGCCCGAGTTCAACCTCAAGCTGCAGGCCGCCTCGAAGAGCGATGAGCGGAAAACGGAGACCGTGGCCGGCATCGGGGCCGACATCATGAGGCTCGCGCCGCGGATCGTCACGGCCATGGGCTACTCGACGGACGAGGCCCTGACGGGGCTCGCGGCCATGGCCTTCTTTAAACAGAAGTGGCCCAAATGGACGTGGAAGGCCGAAGCCGTCTGGGGCCAGAACCTCCACCACCTGACCATGCTCGGCGGCTACGCTGTGAAGGATGTCGTCGACGCGGTCCGGCTGGACTGGGCCTACACCCCGATCGCGACCCTGTCCCTTTGGACCGAGATTCAGACGAATGGCGCGCCGTGGCAGACAGGCCTCTTCGCCGGCTATTCCAAGAACCTCGGCTCGCCCCACGAGATCGTCGGGGCCAACTACGCCCGCGGTTTCAACATCGACGAGCTCTATCGTCTATCGCCCCGTCTCGTCTACAACGCCGGCAAGATGCGCTTCGCCGGGGAAGTCGAGCTGACGGCGGCCTCGTACGGCACGCCCGACCCCTTCGGCAAGGTCCTCGACCCCCGGTTCGTCCGGAACGTCCGTCTCCTTCTCGCCGCTTACTATTTTTTCTAGAGCATGTAAACATTTCTTACGGCCGGACGTATATAGTCTGGATACTCCGTTCGATTCCCCCCTGACGGGGTCCTGCCTTGATGGCACAAGACTTGCTCCGTTGCCTGCTGGCGGAGTGGATTAGCCTGGGCCCGGCGGCCACCCAAAGGAGAGCGCATATGCGAAAAGCCCCCGGAGCCGCCTCCGCGGTCATCCTGGCCCTGGCCCTGGTCCTGGCCTTGGGTTCGAAGCCCCTTCCTGCGGCCGCCCAGGACGCGTCCCAGAACATCGACGATCTGAAGAAGACCGCGGTCAAGGTCTTCCTCGATTGTGACGACTGCGACCTCGATTTCATCAAGACCGAGATCACTTTCGTCAACTATGTCCGCGACCGGCTCGAGGCCCAGGTCCACGTCCTCATCACGACCCAGTCGACGGGGGGCGGCGGCCAGGAATACACCCTGACCTTCATCGGCCAGAACGAATGCCGGGACCTCCGTGACATCCAGAAGTACTTCTCGTCCAAGACCGACACGGCCGATGAGACCCGCCGCGGCCTGGTCAAGACCCTGAAGCTGGGGCTGATGAGCTTCGTCGCCCGCACCCCCATCGCCTGCCGCATCGCCGTCGACTACGCCCGGCCCGAGGCCGGCGCGGCCGGGCGCGACCGCTGGCGATCCTGGGTCTTCAGCCTGTCCGGCAACGGCTACTTCTCGGGCGAAGAGACCTATCTGAGCCGCATGATCGACGGCTCCTTCTCGGCCAACCGTATCACGCCGCGCTCGAAGCTGAAGCTGGGGCTGTCCGTCGACACCTCGAAACAGCGCTACGAGACCGAGACCGGGACGGTCACGGGCACCACGCGCAGCGTGGACGTGAGCGGCCTCTTCGTCAAGAGCCTGGGCGAGCACTGGTCGGCCGGCGCCTACGGCGAGATCGAGTCCTCGCTCTACAGCAATGTCCGCCTCGGCGTCACGCTGGCCCCGGCCGTCGAATACAACTTCTTCCCCTACTCCCAATCGACCCGGCGCCAGCTCCGGGCCCTCTATAAGCTGGCCGTCATCCCGGTCAAGTACCGGGAGGAGACGGCTTACGGAAAGCTCCGCGAGACGCTGTTCCAGGAATCCCTGTCCTTGTCCCTCGACCTCCGCGAGAAGCTCGGGACGATCAGCCTCAGCGTCGAAGCGTCGAATTATCTCCACGACTTCGCCAAGTACCGCGTGGACACGTTCAGCATCGTCAACCTGCGGCTCTACAAAGGCTTCAGCGTCTACGTCATCGGCGGCTACTCCTGGATCCACGACCAACTCTCGCTCCTCGGGCGCGAGCCGACCTACGAGGAGCAGCTCCTGCGCCTCCGCGAGTTACCGATGCACAGCAACTACTTCGCCGCGGTCGGCTTCCAGTTCCAGTTCGGGTCCATCTTCACCAACGTCATCAATCCCCGCTTCGGCTCGACCGGCGGCGGCGGGTTAAGCATCCACATGAATTAGGGCCGGGAGAGATCCGATGAACCCCATCAAGAAATGCTCCATCAAGGCCGCAGCCCTGGCCGCCCTCATCGCCTTGGCCCTGGCCCTCCCCGGAAGCGCCCAGATCCCTGCGCCCAAACCGGGCGACACTCCCCCACCTCCCCTGCTGAGGGTCTTCCTCGACTGGCCCGGCGCCGACATCGAGGCCATCCGGGCCGAGATCACCTTCGTCGCCTTCGTCCCCTCTCTGGACGAGGCCCAGGTCCGGGTCGCCGTCGCGCCCCTGGGGCCCCCGCCGGAGGGCCGCCTTCGGATCGAGCTCGCCGGCCTCGGGGAATTCCAGGGGCTGGACAACGCCCTGGCCTATGCGCCCGCCCGGGACGAGAAGCCCGACGACGTCCGGAAAGGGGTCACCGGCCTCGTCCGGATCGGCCTCCTGCGCTACGCGGCGAAGACGCCCGTCGCCAAGGACCTGTCGGTCAAGTTCCTCGACCAGACGAAGCCGACCTCGGTCAACGACAAGTGGAACTTCTGGGTCTTCAGCCTCAGCGGCAACGCTTTTCTTTCGGGCGAGACGCAGTACCGGAGCGGCTCCTATTACGCTTCGGTATCGGCCAACCGGACCACGCCGGCGCTCAAGGTCCGGACACAGGC
>JADGNU010000248.1 GCA_017883305.1 Candidatus Aminicenantota bacterium
CATCCGGCCGGACGAAAAAGACGCGTCGATCGTCTCGTCGAGGGGGACCGGATTCCTGTAGCCGCCGAGGACGAGATCGTCGCAGACGAAGGCGCTCGACGCCGCCACAGCGTTCCGGGTGTGGCAGGGGATCTCGCACAGGCCCTGGACCAGGTCGCAGACCGAGCCCATGGTGTTCTGAAGGGCAACGGCCGCGGCATCGGCCGCCCGGGCCGCGCTCCCGCCGGCCGCCTCGACCACCGCCGCGGCGCCCATGGCCCCGGCGGCCCCGATCTCGACCTGGCATCCCGCGACCTCAGCGGCGAAGGTCGCCCGCCGGGCGATGATCGTGCCGACCGCAGCCGCGGCCAGAAGGGCCAGGGCCGTGCTTTCGCTGTCGAGACGCCCCTCCTCGACCAACGTGACGACGACCCCAGGCAACACACCCGCCTAGCCGCCGGTCGGAGCGGCCAAGACGATGCCTCCGCTATTGGAGACATGGAGGGCGGCCATCGCCCTGGCCGCGGCCCTCGTATGGAACCCCCCGGCCGGGAGATCCCGCCTGGCCTCGGCCCTGAAGATCCCCCCGGCGGTCGGCTTCAAGATCTTCATGCCGAGTCCGCGGCCCGCCAGGCCCCGGCGCACGGACTTGCTCATGATATCGAATCTCCGTCCCATTTCTCCGAGGATTTCGGCCTCTCCAAGTCCCAGGAGCTGGGCTTCGTAGGCCAAGGCTATCCGGCCCAGCGATACGCGCCGCCGGCGCGCCAGCGCGACCATCTCCGCCGCGGACTGGAAGAGAGGCGTGCCTTTTTGAATGAAGAACAGGGGAGGAGCGGCCCAGATCCCGCGGACTCCTTCGAGCCTGCCCATAGCGGTCAGGGCCTCCGGTCCGAGGGGCGCGGTCCTCTTGAACGACAGCAACACTTCGCCGTGTTCGGTCGAGCGGGCAGGCCTGCCCATCGTCCGGCCGTCGGCGGCGACGATCGTCTCGACCTGCCGGGCCTTCCGGCCTTCAACGAGGACCAGGACCTCGTAGGACTTGCCGTCGAGGCGTACCGGCCGGCCGTCGAGCTGGGTCACGAAGACCATCCCGCCGCCGATCGACTGGGCGGTCGCACGAAGCTGCCGTCCGCTTCGTCCGGCGAGTTCGATGGCCACGGTGTTCGGATGGTCGGCCCCTTGGAGTGAAGCGATTCTGAACCGCGGCCGGAGGCCCTGCTTGGGGGCGAGAGCCAGGGCCCGGGCGAAGCGCTCGTCGGTGATCGGCCAGCCGAGGAGGCCCGCGGTCAGGGCCAGGTCGACGCCCTGCTGACGGTAGGTCGCGGCATAGGAGCCGTTCGGATCGAATGTGAACGCGGCCTTCGCCGGCTCCTCCCCGAGCAGGGAGCGGACGAGCCGTCCGATGTGATAGGACCCGGCCGTATGGGAACTCGAGGGCCCGCGCATGATCGGTCCAAGGACGTCGTTGAAAATGCTGATGAACTCCATCGTCGCCCTTCAGCCGAGGACCAGGGCGGCCACGGCCAGGTCCTCGACGGCGTTGCCCACGGACTTAAAGACGGTGATCTCATCCTCCGAGCGGCGGCCCGGCTTGAGGCCGGCCAGGACCTCGCCGATCTCGGCCCGGATATGGCTCTCGTCGATGATGCCCTCGCGGAGGGGAATGATGATGTCGCCGGCCTCCTCGAGGGAGGCCCGCCTGTCATCGACGAAAAGCGCGGCCCGGCGGATGGTTTCTCCCGGGACCTCGCGGACGTGAGGCTTGTAGGACCCGACCGCGTTGATGTGGACGCCGGCCTTGAGGTCCCCGTCGCGGAACACGGGCTCCGCCGACGTCGTCGCCGTCGAGACGATGTCGGCCTCGCGGAGGGCCGAAGGAGAGTCCGCTGGCTCGACGTCGAGGGCGAGCGCGCGTCCCATCTCTTCGGCGAAGGCGGCCGCCGCCCGGCGGTCGGTATCGACGACGAAGGCCTTGCGGAGCGGCCGGACGGCCGCGATGGCCTCGAGCTGCGTCCTGCCCTGGACACCGGCGCCGAAGATGGCGGCCACTCTGGCGTCCGGGCGGGCCAAGGCGTCCGTGGCGGCGCCGGTGGCGGCCCCCGTCCGGACGGCGGTGAGATAACCCGCTTCGAGGACGGCCAGCGGCGTTCCCCGTTCGGCGTCCATGATGATGCTGACGGCCTGGGCGAGAGGCAAGCCCCGGGCCGGATTGTCCTCGCAGAGCGAGATAAGCTTGAGGCCGATCAGCTTCGGGCCGGGCAGATAAGCGGGCATGACCAGGGCCGTCGTCCGGAGGCCTGCGATCTCGAGGCTCGTCCGCGGCGAGACGAGGGCCCGGCCGGTCGAGAGCGCCACGAGCGCGTCCGCCACCGCCCGGATCGCGCCGGACATGGTGAGCGCGTTGCGGATCTCCTCCGTCGTGACGTAGCGGATCGGCGTCGTCGCGTTCATCGGCGTCGTCGCGTTCATCGGCGTCTCCTTGGGGCATTCTATCAGACATCTTCGGGGATGATAATGGCCTGCCGGAGCGCGAAGGGCCGGCATTTGACTTGATGCGCTCGGTTGAATATCTTTAGTCACGCGCCGCCTTCGGCATGAAAGGATATCGGGCCATGGACCGCAAGCCGATCCTCAACATCAAATCCCTCAAAGAGCAGGTTTATGAGTACCTCCGCGAGCAGATGAGGCGCGGCGAGATCCTGCCCGGATCGGCCATCGATATGGAGGAGACATCGAAGAAGCTCGGGGTCAGCAAAACCCCCCTCCGTGACGCCCTGCTCCAGCTCGAAACGGAGGATTTCGTCACCATCCTGCCGCGGCGCATGGTCGTCGTCAACGCCCTGACGGAACAGGACATCCGGAACTATTACGAGATCATCGGTTCGCTCGAGAGCATGGCCCTGCTCAAGGCCTTCGACGGGATGAAACCGTTCGACGTCGACGCCATGCAGAGGTTGAACGACGCCATGCGCGAGGCCTTGGCCGCCGCCGACTTCGATCTCTACTATGAGAAGAACCTGGCCTTCCATAACAAGTTCCTCGACCGCTGCGGCAACGCCAGCCTGGTCAAGCTGGTCAACAACCTCAAAAAGCGGCTCTATGACTTCCCCCGCGTCAAGGGCTTCGTCAAGGAATGGGAGGAGAATTCCGTCGGCGAGCACCAGGCCCTGATCGATCTCCTGCGCGCGGGCCGAAGCCAGGAGGCGGCCAACCACATCCGTGATGTCCATTGGTCGTTCAAGGTCCAGGAGGGTTTCGTCCGCAGGTATTATCCGGCCATCACCAAGCCCTCCGAATGAACCGGACGTGAAGGCCCCGCTCCTGACTGCTTCTCGATCCGGTCAGCGTTCCCGAGCCTGGGCCGGCGTGCTTCCCATCGCTTTCCTGGGGATGGTCCTCGGCAGAGCGTCGCTCGCCGGGGCCGCGCCCGGGGCCGAAACCCCGCAGGACCCGACGAAGGTCGTCTGGGCGGCCCGCCCCGCAGAAAAATGGGAGAACGCCCACCCGGTCGGGAACGGCCGTCTCGGAGCGATGGTCTTCGGCAAGACGGACGAGGAGAGGATCCAGCTCAACGAAGAGACCTATTGGACGGGCGGTCCCTACACGACGACCGTCAAAGGCGGGGCGGCATTCCTTCCCGAGGTCCAACGGCTCGTGTTCGAAGGCCGGTTCAAAGAGGCCCATATCCTCTTCGGCCGCAGGCTCATGGGCTACCCGGTCGAACAGCAGAAGTACCAGTCCCTCGGCAACCTCGTGCTTCGGTTCATGGCAGGTGACGCGCCGAAGGAATATCGGCACGAGCTCGACCTCGATACGGCCGTCGATACGACCTCCTATTTTCTGGGCGGGGTCCGCTACACGCGCCAGGTCTTTGTCAGCCCCATCGACCAGGTCCTCGTTATCCGGCTCACAGCGGATGCGCCGGGCCGGATCTCCTTCCGGGCCCAGCTGAGAGGCGAGAGGAACGAGGCCCACTCGAACTATGCCACCGATTATTTTCGCATGGACGGTCTCCCGCCCGACGGGCTAGTCGTCCGGGGGAAGTCCGCCGATTACATGGGGATCGCAGGCCGGCTGCGCTACGAGGCCCGGCTCAAGGCCCTTCCCGAAGGCGGCACGATGGCCGTCGGCGAGGACGAGCTGGTCGTCACCGGTGCCGACGCCGCGACCCTTCTCGTCGCCGCCGCCACGAACTTCGTCACCTATAAAGACGTCTCCGGCGACCCCGCCGCCCGCGTCGAGGCGGCCCTGGCCGGCGCGGCGGTGAGGCCCTTCGGTGTCCTCCTCGATGCTCACCTTCGCGAGCACCGGCGGCTCTGCCGGCGAGTCGAGATCGAGCTGCCGTCCGGTCCGACGTCGGACCT
>JADGNU010000052.1 GCA_017883305.1 Candidatus Aminicenantota bacterium
GAGACCCAGCCGAAAAGGGGCGATCCCAGCCCCATCCCGACGTCGAAGAGCGAATTGTACAGGCTGATGGCCAGCCCTTTGTTCTCGCGTCCCAGAAAATCGATGATGTAAGTGCTGAGCGCCGGGAAGATCAGCCCCTGGCCCAGCCCCCCGACGAACCCCGTCACCAGGAGCAGCGCGAAGCTCTTCACCTGGGCGATCACAAAGAGATTGACGACGATGATCAGCGCCGCCGGCAGAATGACCGTCTTCCTCCCGAGCCGGTCCGAAAGGTCGCCGAGCCGGAACCGGGTCAGGATCGCCGCCAGCGAGAAGACAAGAAAGAAGGGCCCGATCCGGCTGATCCCGATCGAGTGGCCAAAGACGGCAATGAAATAGATCATCGCCCCGCGGATGGCCCCATGAAAGACCGGCACGGAGGCGATAATGGCCGCGAGCGCCCACGGCACGAGCTTCAGCACCTTCATCCCCGCCGCCTGCCCGGCCTCGCACTCGGACTTGGGAAATTCGCGAGCCGCCAGGACGCAGCCGACCGACGCCACCAGGAACAGAAGGCTGACGTTGTAGAGCCGCCCCGCGCCCCCGCCACGGATCAGCTCTTCCGCGAGCAGCGGCCCCAGCGCGTTGGCCACAAGCCCGGCCACCCCGATGACGCCCATGGACTTGGCCAGGCGGTCGGCCGGAGCCAGGTCGGAGCACAAGGATATCGTCGCCGTCATGCTGATGCCCCAGCCGAGCCCGGTCAGCGCCCTCAGCAGGAAAGGCAGCCAGCCCGCGTCGTCGACGAAGTGGAAGAACGGCACGGAGACGATGAGCAGGAACAGCCCGAGCAGCGCGATGCGCCGGCCGCCGCGCACGTCGATCATCCGCCCGAAGAACGGCCGGACAGCGATGGCCACGACGCTGAAAATGCCCATGATCAGCCCGATGCGGCTCTGCCGCGGGCCGAACTTCTCCAGGACGACCGGGAAGAGGAAAAAGAGCGAGACCGACATGAACAGGGAGAAATATCCCGCCAGAGCCAGCAGAAAGTCCCTGTTCCAGAACGACCGGCCTCGCTCGTCCGTCATGGGTCCGCTAGTATAGCAGATATGGGAAGAAGGCTGGCTGTTTTATTCTGGGGAATCACAAGCTTATGGGGATATGAAGGAGGGGCGCTTGTTGCCTTGCACAGCCAGTGAAGCAAAGCGATTACCTGCATTATAGCAGATTACGCGCGATTCGCAAGTGCCGCCGGACGATCCGCATCCGCCGGGCCTCACGACGCGAGCGAAGCCATCAGCCGCCGGGCCCTCTCTTCGAGCGCCGGCCAGTCGCCCGAATCGACCGCGTTCCGATCGACGAGGGCCGTGCCGATCCCGACACAGCATGCGCCGGCCGCAAGAAAGTCGCGCGCGTTCTCGATCGTCACCCCTCCCGTCGGCATGAGCCGGATCTGGGGCAGCGGCCCGCGTACGTCGCGCAGGAACTGCGGCCCGAGCGACGTCGCCGGAAAGACCTTGACGATGTCCGCCCCGGCCCTCCAGGCCGCGACGATCTCGGTCGGCGTGAAAGCGCCCGGCGCGACGAGAACGCCGGCGGCGCGGCACTCCTGGATCATGCCCGGGTCGGTGATCGGCGAGACGACGAAGTCGGCGCCGGCGCCGATGACGTCGGCGGCCATGCCCGCGTCGAGAACCGTCCCCGCTCCGACGAGCGTCCCCGGGGCCTTCGATCGGACCATCTCGCGGATGATGTCGGTCGCGCCGGGCACGGTCATGGTGATCTCGAGCGCAGTGACGCCGCCCTTGCCCAGCGCCTCGGCCGTCGCCGCGAGCCGGCCCGCCTCCTTCATGCGGATGACCGCGACGACCTTGGCGGCCAGAAGGGCGTCGAGGACCTGGTCTCTCGTCATGTCTCTTTATCTCCGCACGCGGCCCGACCGGTCGCCTTTGGCCAGGGCCAGGATGTCCTTCTCGGTCGACAGGTTCCAGTCCCCCGGGATCGAATGCTTGAGCGCCGCGGCGGCGACGGCGAAATCGAGCGCCTCGGCGTCCGTCTTGAACCTCGTGAGGCCGTGGATGAGGCCGGCGGCAAAGGCGTCGCCCGTGCCGATGCGGTCGACGATCGCGCGGATCTGGTAGATCGGCCCGGCGAAATATCCCGATCCGTTCCTCAGCACGGCCGACCAGCGGTTCCAATCGGCGCTCACGCTTTCTCTTAAGGTGATGGCCACGCGTTCAAGGTTCGGGAACGCGGACATGACCTCGGCCGTCAGGCGCTCGTACGCCGCGACATCCAGCTTGCCCACGCCGCCGTCGATCTCCGGGCCGATGCCGAGCGAATTCTGGCAGTCCTCCTCGTTCCCGATGAGCATGTCCACGCGGGCGGCGATGCCGCGCATGACCTCTGGCGCCGGACGTCCGTACCTCCAGAGCTGGGACCGATGGTTGAGGTCGAGCGAGACGCGCAGCCCGTTCGCCCCGGCGGCCTCGACGGCCTCCACCGTCAGCGCCGCGGCCGGGGCGCTCAGGGCGGGCGTGATGCCCGTGATGTGGAGGCGGTCCATGCCCGCGAACGCGGCCGCCCAATCGATGTCCCCCGGCTTGGCCTCGGCGATGCCGGACCCGTCGCGGTCGTAGACGACCTGGGAAGGCCGCTCGTTCGCTCCCGTCTCGGCGAAGTAGATCCCGAGACGCCGGCCTCCCCTCGCCACGGCCCCGACATCGACACCGTATCGCCTAAGCTCTCTCAGCGCCGCCTCGCCGACCGGGTTCGCCGGCACGACCGAGATCCAGCGCGACCGGTGTCCGAGAATGGCCAGCGACACGGCCACGTTGGCCTCAGCCCCGCCGAACGTCGCCTCGAGCCGCGGCGACTGCAAGAGCAGCACCCTCCCCGGCGGCGACAACCTGAGCATGATCTCGCCGAACGTCACGATGTTGGCCATCCCTCTCTCCTTGCCGCTAAAGATAGCACACCCGGGGGCGTCGCGGAAAGCGTTGACTTGGCCGGCCAACGGAGTAGAATACCGCCTAAACATCCGGAGTTCCCATGGAAAAGACGAAGAACGCGCTGCTCATCCTCCTCGGCTGCACCATCAACGGCCTGGCCTACGCTCTGTTCCTCATCCCCCACCACTTCGTCCCCGGCGGGGTCTCCGGTATCGCCATCATCCTCAACTATTTCTCAGCGCTCCCCGTCGGCGCGCTCATCCTCGTCCTCAATGTGCCCGTCTTCCTCCTGGGCCTGAAGACCATGGGCAAAAAGTACGTCCTCAACAGCCTGGCCGGCATGGTCGTCTCGTCCGTGTTCATCGACCTGTTCAACAAGGTCCTCAAGCTCCCCTCGGCCACCGACAACCCCGTCCTGGCCTCGATCTACGGCGGTGTCATGCTCGGCGTCGGCCTGGGCATCGTCTTCCGCGGCCGGGCCTCGACCGGCGGCTCCGACATCATCGGCATGATCCTGAGCAAATACACCGGCATGTCGCTCGGTTACGGCATCATGATCACGGACTTCGTCGTCATCTCGGCCTCCGGCTTCGCCCTCCACAGCCTCGAGGCGCCGCTCTACGGCTACCTCGTCCTCTTCCTCTCGACCAAGGTCATCGACATGGTCCTCGAGGGCTGGAACTACTCGAAGCTGGTCATCATCACCTCGACGCGGACCGACGAGATCGCCGATTTCATCCTCCGCGGCCTCGACCGCAGCGGCACGGCCCTGCGCTCGCGCTCCCTTTATCTCAGCCGTGAGGGCGAGCTCATCCTGACGGTCATCCACCGCAAGCAGCTCGCCGACCTGCGGAACTTCATCAAGAAGACCGACCCCGAAGCTTTCGTCATCATCAACGACACTTACGACGTCCTCGGCAAGGGCTTCAAATCGCACCTCATTACTTGACGCCCAAATGCCCGAAATTGGAGTAAGATAAAGCCGGATTTTCCCCCCGGAAAGGAGATCCCGTCGATGCGCCAGGAAACGGACACCCGAAGACGCCCGATCGCTATTCTCGTCTTCGTCGCCGCGGCCGCCCTCGCTGCCGCCTCGCCGGCCGCCCAGACGGCGGGCCCCGAGGTCCTCGGGTTCAAGAAGCATTTCATCGTCCAGATCACCAACCCGTCACCCCTTACCCTCGAGAACCAGGCGGTCGTCATCGACGTCGCCGCGATCCGGGCCTCCGTCGCCGCGGATTTCAACACTTATATGTACGCCCTCTTCGACACGAAGGGCGGCGAATACGCCCTGGTCGTCTCCCAGGCCGACGACCTCGACAAGGACCGCTACCACGACGAGATCGTCCTCGTCCGGACCCTGCCCCCCTCGTCGACGACCAAGCTCGCCTGCTACTACACGCCCGAACGGAGCTTCCAGCTCATGGCGACACAGAAGGCCTTCGCCCGCGGCGCTTCTGAAGCCGGAGGCGTCGAGGCCGGCTGGGAATCGGACCTGGCCGCCTACAAATCCGTTCAGGGACGCATCGGCTTCTTCGGCAAGCTCCAGCCGGGGCTCATCCTCAAGATATCTCCCGCCGCGCTGGCCAAGTCCAAGGACTCCGGCATGGACGTCCTCGACCTCGGCGAATCGGCCGGCCTCGGGGGCCTGTCCGTTTGGGACGGCGCGACGCGCATCCCTCTCTTCGGGCCGGCCGCGCCGCAGGCCAAGCTGACCGTCATATCGCCCGGCCCGGTCCGGGGCCTGGTCAAAGCGGAATACCCGGCCGTGAAGACCGCGGGCGGTGACGTCACCCTGACGGTCTTCTTCTCCGCCTTCGCCGATAATTCGTACTCGAGGCAGGACGTCGTCATCGCTTCGAAATCCGACGCCCCGGTCCTCCTCGGTCCGGGCATCCAGAAGCTCGCCGGCGAGACCTGGTCCCTCGACAAGGCCAAGGGCTCTCTCACCGCCTGGGGCAAGGGAGCGGGCAAGGCCGGCGATGTGGGCCTGGCCGCGATCTTCGCCCCGGCCGATCTCTCGGGCGTCGACGACGCCGGCCTCGACCACGCCCTCAAGCTCGCCGGGCGCGCCGGACACAAGCTCACATACTGGGTCGCCGGAGCCTGGGAGCGAGGCATCTCCGCCCCGGAAAACCCGCCGGCCAAAGGCTGGGCCCGCCGCGTCGACGACCTGGCCGCCCGGCTCCTCGTCCCGGTGAAGATCGAATTCAAGGCTCAATGATGTACGATCCCGGCTTTCAGCCCATCTATCCCGCCTGGCTCGCCTATCTCAAAAGGGCCCGGTCCTCGGGCGAAATGCCGCTCCAGGTGGCCATCGAGCGCGAAGACGGGCTCGTCTCGGTGTTCCAGGCGGTCGCCCCGGTCAAGGACGGCGATCCCGAATCGACCTACCGCATCGTCGAGCGCGCGGTCAAGTTCCTGCTCTGGTCGCGCGGCGGCTGGCGCATCCATTTCCAGGGCCCGGCCGCGGTCGGCCGGCGCCTCAAGGCCGACTATTCCGAGACCGGCGCCCGGGCCTTCGATGCCCGGACGATGAGCGCCGTCTACGAGCGTCCTTTTGAAGTCGCCCTGCACAGCGCCGCGACCTTTCCCGAGGCCCGCGAAGCCGTCCATTTCCCTGGCGGCTACCTCGACGGGTTCCGCATCGGCTTCGACCTCGGCGCAAGCGACTACAAGGTCGCCGCGGTCATCGACGGCGAGCCCGTCTGGAGCGAGGAGATCCCCTGGTCCCCGGGCGAGCAATCCGACCCCGAGTATCATTACGAGCACATTCAGGCCGGCTTGAAGAAGGCCGCCTCGCATCTCCCCCGCGTCGACGCCATCGGCGGCTCGTCGGCCGGCATCCTCATCCGCCGGCAGATCCGGATCGCCTCCCTCTTCCGCTCCGTGCCCGAGGCCCTGTTCGAATCCAAGGTCAAGGGCCTCTTCGACCGGCTGGCCAAAGAGTGGGGCGTGCCCTTCGAAGTCATCAACGACGGCGAGGTCACCGCGCTCGCGGGGAGGCTCTCCCTCGGCGAGACGGGCGTGCTCGGCGTGGCCATGGGCTCGAGCGAGGCGGCCGGCTTTCTCGACAACGATGGCCACATTCCCGGCTGGCTCGATGAGCTTGCGTTCGCCCCGGTCGATCTCAATCCCGAGGCCGCCATGGACGAGTGGTCCCGCGACCGCGGCGTCGGGGCCAACTACTTTTCCCAGCAGGCCATCAACCGGCTGGCCCTTGCGGCCGGGCTGTCCTTCCCCGCCGGGATGAAATTGCCGGAGCGCCTCAAGGAAGTCCAGGGGCTCGTGGCCCGGGGCAACATGCAGGCCGCCCGCGTCTTCGAGCAGATCGGCGCCTACCTCGGCTCCGCCGTCCCCTGGTACGAGGTCTTCTACAGCTTCAGGAACCTGCTCGTTCTCGGCCGGGTGATGTCCGGGCCGGGCGGCAAGATCATCGTCGACAAGGCGAACGAGGTCCTGGCCGCCGAGTCCCCCGCGACCGCGGCCCGGGTCCGCATCCACCTCCTCGACGAGAAGAGCCGGAGGGTGGGCCAGGCCGTCGCCGCGGCCAGCCTTCCCGAGATCCAAGGAGTCCGTCCATGAAATTCTTCAAACCCGACGCCGCGGTTTTCATCCCCGACGGCATGGCCGTCGACGACGCCTTCCGCCGCGTCACCCACCTGGGTATCGGCGCCCACCAGGACGACGTCGAGATCATGGCCTTCCACGGCATCCAGAAGTGCTTCACGAGCAAGGAGCTTTGGTTCGGCGCGGTGACGTCGACGAACGGGGCCGGCTCGCCGCGGGCCGGCGAATACGCCTCGTGGAGCGACGCCGACATGGCCACGCTCCGGCGCCGCGAGCAGGAGAAGGCGGCCATCATCGGCAATTACGGCGCCCTCGTCCAGCTCAACTACACGAGCGCCGAGGCCAAGGACGCCGGCACGGGCCGCCTGAAGTCCGACCTGATCAAGATCCTCGAGCTCGTCCGCCCCGAGGTCGTCTACACGCACAACCCGGCCGACAAGCACGACACGCACGCGGCCGTCGCCTTCACGGCGCTCGCGGCGATGCGAGAGCTCGACCCGGCCGAGCGCCCGACGACGGTCTACGGCTGCGAGGTCTGGCGCGGTCTCGACTGGATGGACGACGAAGACAAGGTCCCGCTCGACGTCGGCCGCCGCGAGGCGCTGTCGACGGGCCTCATCGGCGTCTACGACTCGCAGGTCGAAGGCGGCAAGCGCTATGACCTGGCGACCGTCGGCCGGCGGCGGGCCAACGCCGTCTACTTCCAGTCGCACGCGACCGACGAGGCTGAGCAGCTCTGGTTCGCCATGGACCTGACGCCGCTCGTCCGCGACGACAGGCTCGACGTCGGCCACTATGTGCTCGGCCATATCGACAAGTTCCGGGCCAGCGTCGACCAGAAGATCAAGAAGTATTGGGTCGTGAAGCGCTGATCGCGCACCGGCGCCCATCGAGAGTTCAGAGAGAGAAGGAGGACACCCCATGGAGATCATCATCCAGCCGAACAGCCAGCAGGCCAGCGAGCTCGCCGCCCGCATCGTCGCCCGCACCGTCCGCGAGAAGCCGCACGCCGTGCTTGGCCTCGCGACCGGCAACACGCCGCTCCAGCTCTACCGGAACCTCGTCCGCATGCACCGGGAGTCGGGGCTCGACTTCAGCGGCGTCACCAGCTTCAACCTCGACGAGTACGTCGGCATCCCCCCGGCCCACCCGTCCTCCTTCCACAGCTACATGTGGGCCCACCTCTTCAGCAGCATCAACATGCCGCGGGAGCGGGTCAACATCCCCGACGGCATGACGGGCGACATCCCCGCGGCCTGCCGCAAATACGAGCAGGCCATCCGCTCGGCCGGCGGCGTCGACATCCAGATCCTGGGCATCGGCACGAACGGCCACATCGGCTTCAACGAACCCTCGTCCTCGCTCTCGTCGCGGACCCGCATCAAGACCCTGACCGAGGAGACGCGCCTCGACGCCGCGGCCGCGTTCGGCGGCGAAGAGGCCGTGCCGACCCACGTCATCACCATGGGATTGGGCACGATCTTGGACAGCAAGATGTGCCTGCTCCTCGCCTTCGGCAAGAAGAAGGCCAAGGCCATCTCGCTCGCGGCCGAGGGGCCGGTCACGGCCATGGTCCCGGGATCGATCCTGCAGATGCACCCGCGGGCCATCTTCGTCCTCGACAAGGACGCCGCCTCGGACCTGAAGATGGCCGATTACTACGTCTGGATCAACGAGCACAAACCGGATTGGCAGAAGTACTGAGGGCCACCCCCCTTTTGCTGAAGAAAGCCCCCTGGTTCCCCTACCAGATCTTTTTCCACTTCTCCGTCTTGAGGTCCAGCCGCCAGACGGCCACGTTGGCATAATCCGATACGAGGACGGCATCGCCGGCGGGACAAGCCGCAAAATTCTTGCTCACGGACGTCGGGACGGGTACGGTCCTCTTCCAGGCTAGGTCGGGTCCCGTGATCCGCAACGAGTGTCCTGAAGGGTCCGCCAAGATGATCTTCAGGCCGTCTGCGGTCCAGCCCAACGATGCCGACTCCCGAGATTCCTGGATCCGCACATCGTCGGACGAAACCAGCCGGCGCTCCTTCAGCAGGTAAACCGCGGGAGTCAGGAGGTCGTCATCATGACGGATGAGGAACGCCACCTTGTCCCCATCCCTGTTCCAAACGGGACTTACGATCGAGGAAGAGAGAGACCCCTTGGGCCGCTCGACGGTCATGACGGGCATCGAGGTTCCCGTCGCCAAGTCCAGGATCGACACCTCCATCGGACTCGCAAGATCCCTCCTGCTGAACGAAAGGGCCGACTTCGCGGCGGGATCTGGGACGAACGAGACAGGTACGGGAGATTCAATGAGCTTCGTCTGGGCTCCGGACGACAGGTCGTACCGCCACAAAACGGTGCGCGGCCGATCCCTCACCGTCGGGCCTTTCCGGATGCCCGCGACCATCAGAAGACTGTCGGGCGACTCGAGCCAGGCGAGGATGCCGACCCAGGAATAGTCTTCCCCGGCCCCGGCCAGGCCCGGACCGAAAAGGAGTTTTTTAAATCCCGTCCCGTCGGTCCCGATCGACGCCAGGGACATCTGATGCCCCCGGGGCGAAGTATAGGAAACTTCCTCGTAAAGGAATACCGCTGTCCTCCGGTCCGGCGAGAGCCGGATTCTCTGGAACCATAAGACTTGAGTGCCTTCTTGACCGCCTCCTCCGACCAACCGCTTTTTGCCCGAGCCGTTCATGTCAGCGACCCAGAGGGACGGGCCTTCTGGACGGTCATAGCCGAGAACATAGAGGACCTTGCCGCCACCGACCGCGCTGTCGGGGTATTCTGAGCGCCAACGGACGATCCTCTTGAACCTCTCCCTGGCGAGGTCGTAACGGTAGAGCCCCCTGTTCGTCGAGAGGACGACCTCGTTCCCAGCGACTTCGATGCCTGATGCGAACTCTTCTTTCGGCCCCGGCCGGAGGGCTGGCCACGTAGCCGATAGAGCCCAGGCCGCGGCCAGAAAGAGAAAACACCACTTGGCCAAGGCTTTGGCTTTGACCTTCGGCTGCGAGAAATCCGATTTAAGGAACGTGACGAGCGCGGCGGCGAGAAAGGCCAGGCTCGAAAGGACCAGGGCCAGCCCGAAGACGTCGAGCCCGGGAAACCGGCCGATGCTCGTCAGCATCTCCCGGCCTCCGGCCAGAAAGGCGAAGAAAGAGAGTATGCCCTCCAGGACAAAGCCGAGAAGAAAGCAGCCCAGGACGAGGCCGAGCTGTTTATCGGTCAGGACGGAGAAGGAGAAGGCGATAGAGAAAAAGAAGAGCGAGCTGAGCAGGATCAGGGGAAAGAACGCCAGCCCGGACTCGAGCATGTCTGGGAGCTTGAAACTCAGGACGACGTCGCTGAGCCCGGGCACGACCGCCATGAGACCGATGAAGACCAGCCAGAGGCCGGCCAGGACCGACAGCGGAGCGACGAGCTTGGCCAGCCAGACTGTCTCTTTCCGGACCGGACGGGACAGGAGGTAGGCCCAGGCGCCGTCCCGGAACTCGGATTCGAAGGCCCCGGCGCCGAGGATGAGCCCGATAAACGGGAAAACGATCAGGAACCCTCCCGGGATGAGCTCACGGAGGTCCCGGTTGCCGCCGAAAATGAGAAAGACGGCCAGGAAGATGGCCTCCAGGGCCAGCCCGAACGCGGCGATCGGAGCCTTGTCCTTCCATTCCTTGAGGAGAAGGGTCTTGAACATGGATCACTCCCGCGACTTCCGTCCGTCGCAGACGAAGGCGGCGAAAAAGTCCTCGAGGCCGAGCGGCTCGACGTCGAAGCGCGCCGCGCCCGCGGACCGCAGCGCCCGTTCTCCGTCATCGCTCCAGGGATAGACGACGAGCTCTACGTCCGTGCCAGCCCGCCGCCGCACGAGAAGATTCGGGGGGTCCGGGAACGCCAAGGGCTCGCCGTCGAAACCGAGCACGACGCGGCGGGCCTTGTCCTTGACCTGTTCGAATGCGGCGTCGAGGACGATCCGCCCGCCGTGGAGAATGAAGAGGTGATCGACGATGCACTCGAGCTCGTGGACGAGATGGGTCGCGAAGAGGACGGCCGTCCCGCCGTCGGCCAACGCACGGATGACGTCACGGAGGAATTCCCGGCGCGTAGGAACGTCGAGGCCCGAGGTCGGGTCGTCGAGGACAAAGAGCTGGGGCCCGGCGGCCAGGGCGACGACGAAGGCCAGCTTGAGCTGTTGGCCGCGAGAAAGCGTTCGGACCTTGGCGGCCGGGTCGAGCGCGAGGCGCTTCAAGTCGTCCGCCGCCCGCCGGGCGTCCCACTTATGGAAGAATCGTCCGTTGAAGGAGAGCAGTTCGCCGACGGTCAGGCCGCCGTAGAAAAAGGAATCTTCAGGGATGTAACCGATCTCCTGCTTGTAGTCCGCGGCACCGAATGTGACCGGAAGGCCTTTGAACGAAATGACGCCGCTGTCGCGAGGGATGACACCCATGATCGTTCGGATCAGGGTCGTCTTCCCCTCGCCGTTCCGGCCCAGGAGTCCGTAAACCCGGCCCGGCTCGAGGGCAAAGCCGATGTCACGGAGGACGGCCTGGCGGCTGAAGGATTTCGAGAGATGTTCGACCCGAAGGAGATCACTCATCCCGGCCTCCCTTCCGTTCGCGGTCCTCAACGCGCCGCAGCCGCTCCTCGAAGCGTTTCCGGATCTCCGCCGGGCCGGCCCCGAACTTGCGGAGCTCCCCGATGGCTTCGTCCAGCTTCCGGATCAAGTGGGCATCGAGGATCCGGTCCGCCTCCTGGACCCTCCGGGCGGCCAGGAAAGAGCCGCGGCCCTTTTGCGTAACGATCAGGCCTTCCTGCTCGAGCTCCCGATAAGCCCGGGCGACGGTGTTGGGATTGACCAGGACCTCGGCCGCAAGCTCACGGATCGAAGGCAACGGGTCGTGCGGTTTGACCGCCCCGACGGCGGCCAGCCTGCGGATCTCTGACTTGACCTGTTCATAGAGCGGCACGAAGTCTCTCGCGTCGACCTTGATCAGCACAGCCGCCTCCGTATTGCTGTATTAATAATATAGTACAGCTACGGCTTTGTCAAGGCCTTTTTTCGGGCGAGCCGCCGCCTCTTCCCTTTTGGCCTTGTCCTGTGTAAACTGGGAACATATCGCGACGGGGCTCCTGGAGACCGCCGAGTGAAAAGCAAGGAGAGAACCTCATGACCAAACCCATCAAGCACGTCCTCTGGGCCACGGACTTCTCCGACGAGTCGAAGGAAGCCCTGGCCTACGCCGATTTCTTCACCAAGGCCTTCAAAGCCAAGCTCACCGCGCTCCACGTCGTGCCCGATTTCGCGCCGGCTCTCTACGAGGCCTGGCCCGAAGTCCAGGCGGAGCTGACCGGGCAGATCGAGGCCAGCAAGACCAACGCCAAGATCAAGCTCGACCAGATGTGCGAGACCCAAGGCGTCTGTCCGAACAAGGTCATCATCGCCGAGGGGGGCTCGGCGGCCTCGGTGGTCCTCCGGACGGCCAAGAAGGAAGGCTCCGACCTCATCGTCGTCGGCCGGCGGGGGATCTCGGGCCACGAGCAGAATCTGATCGGCAGCGTGACCCACCGCATCCTGAGGGGCGCTCGCGTCCCGGTGCTCGTGACCAAGGGGACCAGGGCTAAGCCTCAGGCCATCAAGAAGATCCTCGTCCCGACCGATTTCTCGGCCACAGAGGACATCGAGCGCGACCACGCCTGGCGGCTGGCCAAGACGCTGGGCGCGAGCCTGACCTTCCTCTACGTCCTCGAGATCTTCGGCCACGACTTCCGTCTGACCGACGAAATGTTCAACGCCGTCCTCAAGAAGCTCGAGGCCCGCAGGAAGCGGGAGCACAAAGCCGTCGAGATGAGCGACGATGTGACCAAGGCCGTGCACGGCTGGGAAGGCATCATCGACTACGCCGAGAAGAAGGGCTTCGAGCTCATCGTCATGTCGACGTCGGTGCGGCGGCTGGCCCGGCTCTTCCTGGGCAGTACGACCGAGAAGGTCATCGCTCACAGCAAAATCCCGGTTTACGCCATTCCCCGCGAAAAGTAGGCCGCTGAAGAAAGAATACCGCCCGATGGCCCTGGGGTTCTGGGGCGTCGGGCTGCCGCTCGCGGTGTTCGGGATCCTGTTCTGCAAGACCGCGGCCGAGCGGGCGACGGTCCTCCTGATCGCGACCGTGTTCCTCGTCGTCGGCACGCTCGTCTTCCGGGCCAAGCGATAACCCATGAAGCTCGCGGCGGTCGACTGGCTGTTCATCGCTTGGTACTTCGTCCTATCCATCACGATCGGACTTTACTATTCGAAGCGAGCCGGGAAAAGCATCTCCGAGTACTTTCTGAGCGGCCGGAGCCTGCCCTGGTGGCTGCTGGGGACGTCGATGGTGGCCACGTCGTTCTCCTCCGACACGCCTCTCGCGGTCACGGGCATCGTCGTCAAGGACGGCATCGCGGGCAACTGGCTGTGGTGGAACTTCATGCTCGGCGGCGCGCTGACGGTCCTCTTCTTCGCCCACCTCTGGCGCCGGGCCGAGGTCGTGACCGAGGTCGAGTTCATCGACATCCGCTATTCCGGGCGGCCGGCCCGGTTCCTGCGCGGCTTCAAGGCCCT
>JADGNU010000006.1 GCA_017883305.1 Candidatus Aminicenantota bacterium
TCGTCCCCCGATAGAGCGCCTTGGTCAGGTTGACGATCGTGTAATCGAGGGCGCCGCCGCGGGCTGACGCAAAGATGAGATCGCCGTCCGTTTCGAGACCGTCGACGGCGATCCGTCCGGCGTCATAGGTATAGCGGGGGCGGCGATAATCGCGGCCCATATCCTGGCGCAGGTCGTTCTTGACCCCGACGACGATCTCCCGATCCCCGTCCTTGATCACCACTCCGGCCGCGCCGCGGGCCGGCTCGGCGGCGGCGACGGAGACCCGGCCGAGCCAGCTCTGGACGTCCTCCCCCGCGCCGTGCGGGACGAGAACGGTGACGAACGCGCAGGTCTCGCCGAGCTCGAAGTGCTGGGCCCAGGACTGGTGGATGAGCCATTCGTCCTGGTAATGGCGCTTCTCCGGCTCGACGCCCTCCATTCTTGGCTCCGCCGAAGGGAAGAGGACGAGCAGGTGCTTATCCTGGGGGAGAACGGCCGTCTGGATCTGGTCATAGCCCGTGTCGTACCAGTGCTCGCCCTGTCCGAAGATCTTCCGGGTGTGCCAGAGGGCGCCCAATGTGAAATAGTCCTCGCGGAGAGCTTTGAAGATGTCGAAGACGACGTAGCACTCGGGGTCCTTGACGTAGACCACGACCCGGTCGGCCTGATAGCCCCAGCCGTCGTCGACGACGCGCGTCCGGCTGTAGTCAAAATCGTCGAACGTCAGGAAGTCGACTTTCCGCGTTCGGACAGCCCGATAAGAGCCGGCATCGCGCATGAACTCGAGCAGCGATTGGCCGGGGACGGCGTCCCGGACGCTGTAGCGGAACTCGCCCGGCTTCTGGCCCCAGAAGATCTTCTCCGGCCGGACGCAGAGACGGTTGTGGAAGTAGTCCTGACGGTAGGCGCCGTAAGGCCCCGACGGCATGTAGTCGCGATAACCCCCGTCATGAAGCAAGACCGAGCCGCCCGACATCAGCAGAACGATGCTGTTCTCGTCGGCGTGGCCGTGGGTCATCTTCTCCTCTTCGACGGGGATCGTGTCCCGGAGATAATCGCGGAAATTGAGTCCGCCGTCGCCTTCGTCACGGTAGTTCAGAAGGAGGTAGCTCGAGAGAGGGGACCAGCCGTTGCGGAAGACGATCTTCTTGCCTTGGACGTCCTCCATGACCTCCATGGACAGGCCCGTCGGCACGGCGGCCTTCACGGCGTCGGAGCCCCAGCGATACGCGTCGAGGAGCATGACGCCGAGTCCCGCGCTCGTCGGCTTGGCGAAGTCGACGAATTTGGCGGCGATCGTCTCGGCCGCCCATTTGAGACCCGGGTCCCCGAGCGCGGCCGACGCGGCCTCGAAATAAACCAGGAAGTGCGTCCAGTTCGTGGTCCAGTGGGCGTCGCCGAGGTCGGGCACGATGCCGGCCGGGCAGATGAGGTTCAGGTAGTACTGGGCGTAATAGTACATCTCCGGCGTGGCGAAGAGCTCCTTGATCCTGTTCGAGGCGTCGGCATATCCGAGAAGAGAATAGAGCCAGACGCCGTTGTAGAGCGTCGCGTCCTCGATCTGCCAATTCCCCCAGCTGTCGTCGCCGAGGGCCCGTTTCTGCATCTCCCATTTCGGGGCGTCCGGATGACCGGGCAGGGCCTTGACGGCCCAGGCCAGCGACTCGGCCCGCAAGGCGGAGCGGTTCATCGGCCCCCATTCGGCCGTCCGAAGGAGATAGCGCATGCTGCCGGAGATCAGGTCTGTGGCGACCCGGACATCGGCGGGGGAGAGGCGGCCGAGGCGGCGGAGCGTGTCGAAGGTCTTGATGTAGCGCATGGCCGTGAAGAAATCCGACAGGGCCGGCACCCCGTCGGCGTAGTCGGACCGGAGCTTGACCGACGATTCGGGATAGGCGGACCGATAATCGCCGTAGGTCAGGAGGACATCCTTGGCCCGGGCGGCGTATTCCGGTCTCTTCTCCGTTTCGAAGAGATAGGCATAGATGACGGCCATTTCGAGAAGCCCGCCCGGGGCCCGATAGCCGAAGACGTTGAGCGGGTCGAAGGACTTTTTCCATTGGGCCAGGAGCTCGTCCTTGTGGGCGAAGGTCCAATCCGCGGCGGCCCGGGCATAAGCCAGATAGCGGCCGCGCGGCTCTGCCCGGAGCGCCGGGGCGAGGAGGAGGAGAAGGAGGCCCAAGGCGGTGAGGCTCTGCATCCGGGTCCTTCGCGCTGGGGTTTTTCTCATGGCGGTTCTCCTCTCGGGTCGTGTTTTTTCTATCACACTTTCCGCCTCGAATCCATGCTATAATCGCGCCCGAAGGAGAACGGGGTGAAACGAACGCTCTTTCCGTTCGCTCTCCTCGCCGGCTGTCTGTTTTTCCGCGGCGCCGCTGCGGCCCAGCTCGTCCTCGGCCAATACGAAGACGAAGCCCCGCTCGGGACCTGGAACATCTTTGGCTCCCCGCCCGCCCCGTCCATCGGCCTCGGAGGGGCCCAGTTCGCCCGGGCCTGGGACGGCTCCGTGTCCCTGGTCAACCCCGCGCTTCTGCCGTCCCTGCCGCGGCTCTCCGCCTTCGTGTCGGGGTCCTATGCGGCGGCTTCCCTGTCCAAGTACTCGCTCATCAACACCGGGGTCGTCGAATCGATCGGCAACCCGACGGTCGGCGTTTTCGGCGTCGACGGCGGCGGATTCGCGGCCCGACTCGGGCCCTGGGCCTTGGCCGTCGTCGCGGCCGCTCCCGAGAACTACGATCGTCCTGCGATCGCCGTCGGCGACGGGGGCTATCAGCTGACCTTCGACCAGACCGGGTACCTGCGCGTTTTTCATGCCGGGATCGCCCGTCGTCTGCCGGCCGGATGGTCCCTGGGCCTGGGACTGAACTACGCGGCCGGCCGGCTCGATCGGACGACGGTCGAAAGGTCCGCCGGCGTCGTCAATGTCGTGACCATCACGGACGACAAGGCCGAAAAATTCCATAGTTTCTACTTGAACGCCGGCCTGGCCTGGGAGGCGACGGGTCGCCTGACGGCGGCCCTCGTCGTCCGCTCACCCTTCGTCAAGAAGGGGACTGGCCAGAGTCTTATTCGCTACGAAGCCTCGCCGGAGGGGACGGACATCCGGATCGCCGCCCAGGCCGTGAATTCCTATCACCAGCCGTGGGTCCTCGGGGCCGGGCTTTCGTACCGGTTATCGACGGCGTGGAGCTTGGCCGCCGACGCGGCCTACTACGGCTGGTCACGCTATCGTGTAGATTCCTTCGATGAGCCGCTGGCGAGGTCTTTCCGTGATGTCCTCAAAGCGGGCGCCGGGGTCGAGTATCTCGCTCCGGCCAGGATGTACGGCCGGTCGGCCCGGATCCCGTTTCGCTTTGGGTTTTTCGTCGACCCGCAGCCGATGAGTACGGTCCATTCGTCCTATTTGGCATTGACCTTCGGGACGGGCCTGGAGCTCAAGGCCCTGGCCTTCGATATTTCCGCCTATTTCGGCCGGGAGAAGGGCTCCGGAAATTCTCTCAGGGCCGGGAAGATCGTGCTGTCCGTCCGCTATATCATCCAGGAGTGATGTCGCTCTACGGAGGTGCCATGCGCGCGACCAAGCTGACGGTTCTCGTACTGGCCGCAGCGGCCGTCATCGGCCTCGCCTGCCCCGGCTGGGCGTCCGATGACGGCCAGGTCGTGAGCATCGCCGCTAAAGATTTCGTCGCGGCCGGCCTCGGCCGCAAGGGATTCGATCTCCTCATGGAAAAGAACGGCCGGGTATTTTTCGTCGCATCCCCTGGGGAGATCGCGGCCCTGGCCGCACTTCGCGTCTCCACCGTCATCGAAACGGCTCGGTTCCTTCAACAGGCCGGCCAGGGTCTGAGTGCCGGCGGCGGCATCAACGGCGCTTTCCATAGCACGCTCGAGCTCGAGACCGACCTGAGGACCCTGGAGCGGGATCACCCCGGTCTGGCCAGCCTCCACGAGATCGGGGAGACGCTGGAGAAGAGAAAGATCTATGCCCTGAAGATCAGCGACAACGCGTCTTTGGACGAGCACGAGCCGGCCGTCCTCTTCGCCGGCTGCCACCACGCCCGGGAGTGGATCTCCGTCGAGGTGCCCTATCTCTTCGGGAAATACCTCCTCGAGAACTATGACCTGAGCCAGGAGGTCCGGGCCCTGGTCGATGCGAGCGAGATCTGGATCGTCCCGATCGCGAACCCGGATGGTCTCGAATACAGCATCCACGTCTATCGATACTGGCGGAAGAACAGGCGGGCCAACGCCGACGGCACGTACGGCGTCGACATCAACCGGAATTATGGCTATGCGTGGGGCTCTGATAACGTCGGGTCGAGCGGCCAGCCTGGATCTGACGTCTATCGCGGGACCGGGCCCTTCTCGGAACCTGAGACGGCCGCCATCCGGAATCTCTTCCTCGTTCACGATTTCCGGGCGATGATCTCCTTTCACAGCTTCGCCCAGGACATCCTTTTTCCCTGGGGGTACACGACCGATGCGGCCCCGACAGACGCCGAGCTCGGGGCCATCGCCGGGACCATGGCCGGGCTCATCGCCGGGGTCCACGGCAGTGTTTACAGCTATGGCGAGGGTTCGCGCCTGCTCTATCTGACCAACGGCGATACCGTCGACTGGACCTACAGCATCGCCGGGGCCCCCTCCTATACGATCGAGCTTCCGCCTGTCGATATCGACCACGGCGGGTTCTTCAACGACGAGGCCGCGATCGGGGCCATCTTCGAGGAGAACCTCCCGGCCATGCTCTACCTGACCCGGTATGCCGTCGACCACCCCTTGTCATTGCGGCCCCGGATCCTCCCCCTGAGGGAGCGCGCCGAACCCGCCCTCGTCCGCAAGCCCAAGCTTGCCGCCCGCCCGGCTTCCGCCCCGCACAGGTGAACTTCCCGCGATAGCCTGCCCGACGCCCGATCCCTTAGCCCGTCGTGTAGAATGGAGAGAGAAGGATCGAGGAGACAGGCTATGGCTAAAACCAAACGCGCAACGGTCGCCTGGATGAGCACATCCGCCGGCGAGATGGCCGGACCGCATGGCCCGGCGGAGACCCCGACGGAGGAAACCCTCCGCGACTCCGAGCTTCTCGACGCCTACTCGCGGGCTGTCGTCGGCGTCGTCGAGCGGACCGGGCCGGCGGTCGTCAGCATCTCGATCGGCGCCGCAGACAGGGCCGAAGAATTCGAACCCATGGGGGCAGGGTCGGGCTTCGTCATCGCCCCCGACGGCTATATCCTGACGAACAGCCATGTCGTCCTGGACGCGCCGCGCATCGACGTCACGTTCATGAACGGGGACCGGCGCAAGGCCAGCCTCATCGGGCTCGACGAATCGACCGATCTGGCCGTCGTCTGCGTCAATACGTCAGGACTGCCGTACGCCGATCTCGGAAACTCGGCCGGGCTTCGCGTCGGACAGCTCGTCATCGCCGCCGGGAACCCCTACGGCTTCCAATCGACGGTTTCGACGGGCGTCGTCTCGGCCCTCGGGCGCTCGCTCCGGACCCGGCAGGGCAGGCTGATCGAGAACGTCATCCAGCACACCGCCCCGCTCAACCCCGGCAACTCGGGCGGCCCGTTGCTCGATTCGCGCGGCCGGGTCATCGGCATCAACACGGCCATCATCGCCATGGCCCAAGGCATCGGCTTTGCCATCCCGGCCGACACCGCCCGCTCGGTCGTCTCCCAGCTCATCACCAAGGGCAAGGTCACGCGGAGCTATCTCGGGATCGTCGGGATGCGGCGCCCCCTGGACCGCCGTTTTATTCGCTTTTATCGGCTGGGAAAGGACCAAGCCGTCGAGATCGTTTCGCTGGCTGGGGACGGCCCGGCGGCCGAGGCCGGCCTGCGCCGCGGGGACATCATCGTGGTTTTGGGCGGCACGGCGGTCGCCAGCGTCGACGAGATCTTCCATGTCCTCGCGGATTGGCCCGTCGCCAAGCCCATGGCGGTGGGCTTCCTCCGCGGCAAGGACCTCAAGGAGACGACGGTCACGCCGCGCGAAGCCTCCTAGACAGTTGCGGCGCGGTCCGCCGCTGTGAGACAATGGCCGCGAACGACCCGCAAGGAGGAGGCCTCATGAGCCGGACGATCGGACGACGCGACTTCATCAAAACGAGCGCCGGAGCCGGGCTGACCCTGGCGATGGGCAAGGCCCTGGCGGCCGCTTCGACAGGCGCGGCCAAAGCCAAGGCGCCGACGGTCGGCGTCGGCATCGGCGAGGACTACGGGCAGGCCGCGGTCAGGGCCGTAGCTCTTGCGGGCGGCATCAAGCGGTTCGTGCCGAAAGGCGCCAAGGTCGCTCTTCTCCCGAACGTCCAGAGCCGTCATCCCGGCGCGTATACCAATCCCGAGGTCCTGCGGGCCGTCATTCGGCTCTGCAAGAAGGCCGGGGCCTCGGAGATCAACTGCCTGAGCTGGCAGACGGCCAAGCAATGGGACGATACGGGGCTCAAGGCGATCCTCGATGCCGAGGGCGCCGGGCTCAAGCTCTTCGAGAAGGACGAGTCTCTCTTCAAGCCCGTCCCTGTGCCCAACGGCGTCGTCCTCAAGGAGGCGCGCGTCCTGGCCGCTCTCTTCGACCATGATGTTCTCATCAACATGCCGATCACCAAGGACCACGCGGGCAACAAGTTCACGGGAGCGATGAAGAACCTCATGGGCCTGAACTCGCCGGAGAGCAACCGGACCTTCCACCGGCCGAACTGGAAGACGGACCCGGACGACGTCGCCCACCTCGATCAGTCGATCGTCGATCTGAACAAGGCGGTCAGACCGGCGCTCAACGTCGTCGACGCCACGGAATTCATCGTCAGCAACGGCCCCTTCGGGCCGGGCCAACTCTTCAGGCCCCAACGGGTGGTGGCGGGCACGGACCGCGTCGCCATCGACGCCCACTGCGCCTCGCTCTGGGGCCTCAAACCCAGTGACATCGTCCAGATCAAGCGGGGCGGCGAACAGGGGCTGGGCGAGATCAATCCGGAGAAGATCGTCCTCAAGGAAGAAAATATCTAGACGGCTCCGGACGCGGAGCGTGGACGTGGTCTAATGGCAGATGTCCGGCGCTGGCCTGCCGCATGGGCCCTGGCGGGCTTTCTCCTGGCGGGCGCCTGGGCAGCCCCGATTTGTCTCAGCCAGGGCACCCTTGGCGCCCTGCTCCCTGAGACCGGCGCGGCGCCGGGATGGTCGAGGGACGGCACATCTCAAGAATATGTCGGAGAGGACCTTTACACCTATATCGACGGCGGGGCCGAGATCTATCAGGAATACGGCTTCCGCCGGGTCGTCCTGCAGGATTACAGGAATGCCGCGGGTAAGTCCGTTTCGCTGGAGATCTTCGAGATGGAGACGCCTGCGGCCGCCTACGGCATCTACACCTTCAAGAGGTCCGGAAAAGGGAAGAGCGTGCCTCTCGGCTCCGGCGCCGATCTCGAGGACTACTACCTAAATTTCTGGAAGGGCCGGTTCGTGGTCACGCTGACCGGGTTCGATGAGACCGCTGCGACGATCGACGGGATTCTGGCCGTCGGCGGCGCGGTCGACGCGAAGATCGCCGACAAATCGGATCTTCCGGCGCTTGTCGAGGCCTTGCCCGAGGCAGGACTCAAGCCGGGCAGCGTCAAGTACTTTAAGGGGCTCCTTGGACTCAACAACGTCTATTCCTTCTATACGGCGCGAGGCTTCAATTTCCTGGAGGCCGTCAAGGGGGACTATGAGGGCGGAGCGATGCTGATCGTCATGGATTATGGCACGGCCGCGGCCCGCGACAAGGCCTGGACCGAACTCAGGGCCTATCTCGAAAAATCGGATCGGTTCACACGGCCCGTGACAGGAGAGAAGGTCCCGCTTTTCCGGGACACCAAGGACCTCTATCTGGCCTTCGCGCAGGCGGGACCCCGCCTCCGCGTCGGCATCAGCCCCGACCCATCTGCCTCTACCGCCATCGTCGGGCAGCGCTGACCCGCCGGCCGATCCCTTCGTCGTCAGCCAGCCCCGCCTTGCGGGGCAGTCCCGTTTGGAGCGGCGCAGTCCTGCTAGGCGTTCTGCGGCCCTACTGCAAGATCTGCTTGACGATGTCGACGAGTCCCAGGGCGTATTCGATCTCGGTCAGCGGGATCTTCTTGGCCGCGGCCAGCTTGGTGAAGCGGCCGTCCTTGTTGCTGTCCTTGGTCACGACAAGGTAGTCCGCGAAAGGGGCCACGGCGTCGATCATCCGCTCATTGTCGCTCCCGGCCGGGCCGCGCTTCGATTCGCCGCCGATGTGGACGGCCATGACGAAGATCTTCTTCTGCTTGCAGAATTCGATGACCTTCTTCAGCCGGGCCTCCTCGCTGTCGAGGGTCAGGCCCGAGGCGCCCATGCCCTTGAGGCTCGCGCCGATGGCGAAGATGACGGCTTTGTAGGGTGTGCCGGCGGGGACCTTGGCCGGGTCGTTCGTGGTCTCGACGTGGAAGCCCGGGCCGGATTCGCGGCCGCCGAGCCCCACGCCGTCGGCCACCATTTCCGGCGTCGGCACATCGCAGTAGTCGTAGGGAATGCCGGCGTCCTCGAGGACGATATTGAGGGTCGTGACGTCGGTGCTCTGCCCGGCCGAAGTGGTCAGGACGGGCAAGCCGACCTTGGGCAGGGCCTGCTGGCCGGCGACGAGAAAGGCCAGGCCGGCCAGGGCGACCGCGGCGAGTCCCAGGAAGATTCTCTTGTTCATCGCATGCTCCTTCACTTCTTGTCCGGCTCCATGAGGATGTCGAAGGCCCGGGCGGCCTTCTTCCACCAGTCGGGGGTGGCCGGTTGGCCGCGGGAGAAGCCGCGCTTCTCGGCGTTGTAGAGGTAGAGCCGGTTGTACTTGACGAGCAGGTCGTCACCGAGCTTCCACCAGGCGTTGGTGACGGTGGTGGCGTTGTTGATCGCGAACCCGTTCAGGAACTCAGCCGCCTTGGCCGGCTTGGTCTTGTAAAGGGCCAGCGCCTGCTGGTCGATCTCGGGGATGCGCATGACGAGCTCACCCTCATATTTCGCCTGGGCCGCCTGGACGTCCTTGATGGCCTCGGAATAGGCGACCTGGACATGGAAATCCGTGTAGTCGAAGGCCCAGCGGACCGAATCACGGCTGAAGGTCCAGTGGTCGCCGACCATGAACGACTTGGGGATCTCGGTCAGGCCGGCGTAAAGCGGCATATAGCAGGAGGTGTCCTGCGAGCCGAAAGCGATCCAGACGATGCCGCCGATGGGGTCCGGAAGCCCCGCCCGGCTCTGCGTCACCGTGGAGTACTCGGCCAGACCGTGATCGATGACCCGGGTCTGCCGGTAATAGTTAGGGTTCTTGAACGGGCCGCCGCGGATGCCCTGGACGGGATCGAACGGCGTGCCATAGCTGCGGTCCCGGGTCATGGCCATGACGTCTTGGACCGAGATCTTCTTGTCGGGCTTGACGGAAAAGGGCAGGTCCATGTTGGGCATGTCGGCTTTGAACTTCTTCGACGGGGCGACCAGGTCAAAGAAGCGCCATAGGCGCTGGATGCGCCCGTTCGTGCTCAGGGCGCTGCCCTCGACGGGGGAGTAGGCCCGCTTGAAGTTGAAGGGCTTGCCGCTTTTGGGATCGTAATAGCCCATCTCGACGGCGAGCGATACGACGTTCGGCGAGGCCATGAAGAAGTCCTTGTTCCCGAGGTCGATCTCGCCGATCCGCGACTCGTTCGGGCAGACGCTGACCTCGTCGTCGGGGACGCGCTGGGCGGCCCAGACAGCTCCGGGCTTGCCGCTCTCGGGCGTCCACAGCGGGCCGGCGGGCATGATCTCGAAGATCCAGGCCTCTTTCGCGTCGGCGACGGCCAGCATTTCGCCGTCGTCATGGAATCCGTAGCCGTACTTCTCGGCGAGCGAGCCCATGATCTGGATCGCCTCGCGGGCCGTGGCCGCCCGCTCGATGCCGAGCAGGGTCAGCATGCTCAGATCGAGCTTGGCCGCCGGGGTCGGGTTCTGCATCTTGCGCTGGCAGCCGATCGTCGACTCGCCCATCGACACCTGCTTTTCGTTCATGTAGCCGAACATGCCGTGGTGGTAGGCGTAGGTGTGGGCGACCTCGGGGATCTCGAGGCCGGCGAAATCCTTCTTATAGACGTCCCACTTCAGGCCTTCCGACGGCGGCCAGGTCTTGTACTGGGAGATGTGGTAGATCTTGCGGGTCGAGCCGGGCTTGTGGTCGGCCGCCGGGACGTGCCGCCAGGTCCAATCGCACGTGCCGCAGTCGCAGGTGTGCGTGGTCATGACCGAGCGGTCGGTCGAGGCGTCCTTGCCGACGAGGATCGAGGTGCAGCCTTCGCCGGCGATGACGGCATCGGCCCCTGCGGACGGACCACCGGCCGCCGCGGGGACGTGGCCGGCCAGGAAGACGGCCAGAACGAGCGTCAGGCCGAGCGGGATGAGGCGTTTGAAATTCATAGACAGCTCCTTTTTCATGCGGGCCCGTTCGTCACTTCTCGGGTTCGCTCAGGACATCGAAGGCCCGGACGGCCTTGTTCCACCACTCGGGGTTGGCCGTCGGGATGCGGCCGCCGCGGCGCTTCTCGGCGTCGTAGAGGCCGAGGTGGTTGTATTTCACCCACAGGTCGTCGCCGAGCTTCCACCAGGCGTCGACGACGTTCTGGGCATTGTTGAGGCTGAACCCGGTGACGTACTTGACCGCCTCCCGGGGATTCCGCTTGTAGAGGTCGCCGGCCAGGGCGTCGATCTCGGCGATGCGGTCGAGGGCGCCGCCCTCCCATTTCTGCCGGGCCGCCTGGACGTCCTCGATCGCGGCGTTGTAAGCGACCTGCGTGTGGAAGTCGACGTAGTCGAAAGCCCAGCGGGCCGACCCGCGATCAAGGACGAAATGGTCGCCGACGGAGAACGACTTGGGGATATCGGTCGCCCCGGCGTAGAAGGGGACATAGCAGGAGGTATCCTGCGGGCCCAGGGCGACCCAGACGATGCCGCCGATCGGGTCGGGGAGCCAGGAGCGGCACTGGGTCAGGGTCGTGTATTCGACGTTGGAGACGCTGATGAGCCGGGTCCCCTTGTAGTAGTTGGGGTTCTTGAAAGGGCCGCCGCGCAGGCCGCGGACCGGGTCGAAGACCGTGCCTTCCGACTTGTCCCGGGTCAAGGCCATGACGTCCTTGGCCGAGAGCTTGGCGTCAGGCTGGACCGAGAAGGGGAAGTCCATGTTGGGGGTCTCGGGCTTGAACTTTTTCGAGGGCGCGACGAGGTCGAAGAAGCGCCAGGTGCGCGAGCGGCGGCCGCCCGTGCTCATCGCGCTCCCGTCGGTCGGGGAATAGGCCTTCTTCCAGCTGAACGGCTTGCCCCCCTTGGGGTCGTAGAGACCCGCTTCGACGGCGAAGGACTCGGCGTGGGCCGAAGCCATGAAGACGTCCGGGTTGCCGGGATCGATCTCGCCGATGACGGATTCGTTCGTGCAGACTGCGACATGGTCGTCGGGGACGCGCTGAGCCGCCCAGACCGCGCCCGGCTTGCCGCTCTTCGGCGTCCAGAGCGGGCCGACGGGCATGATCTCGAAGGCCCAGATCTCCTTGGGGTCGGAGACGGCCAGCATCTCGCCGCCGTCGTGATAGCCGTAGCCGTACTCCTCCGCCAGTGAACCCATGAGCTTGATGGCCTCGCGGGCGGTCCGGCAGCGCTCCATGGCTAGAAGCGTCAGCATGGTGATGTTCGTCGCCGGGGTCGGCGTGGGGTTGCTGAGCTTGCGCACATTGCCGATAGTCGATTCGGCGATGGCCAGCTGCTGATCGTTCATGTAGCCGAAGACGGCGTGATGGTACCCGTAGGTGTGGGGCGCCTCGGGGATCTCGACCGTGGTCGGGTCCTTGAGGACCATGGCCCATTTGCCTCCCTCGGAGGGCGGCCAGGTGCGGACCTGGTCGATGTTGTAGAGTCGCCGTTTTTCGGCCGGCTTGTGGTCGGCCGCGGGGACGTGGCGCCAGGTGAAGTCGCAGACGCCGCAGTCGGCCGCGTGCGTGCTCATGACCGAGCCGTCGGTCGACGCCTCCCGTCCGACCATGATGACGGTGCACGCTTCGGAGGCCAGGTCGAGGTCGGATGACGGGCCGGAAACGCCGCGGGGAGCCAGACTCACTCCGCCGGTCAGGACCAGGACCGCGGCGAAGATCAGGATCGCGGGGATCGCTTTCTCCTTGAACATGTCGGATACCTCCAGGGGCGCGCGCCGGGCCGGCCCCGGTCAATTCATGACGACACCGCCTGCCGGGGTCTTGGCCGGGTCGGCAAGGAAATGCCCGACGCCGTTCTTGACCAGGTCGGCATAGCGGGGGACGCCGCTGACGGCGATGGCGCGGTCGGCGGCCTTTTTTGAAAACTGGCGGAAGATCTCCAAAGTCACGGACAGGTTCTGGCCGACCCTCTTCTCGAGCGGCCAGCCGCTTTCGTCGTAAGGGACAAATAGCTTCTTTTTCTTGGACAGGCTGAGGAGGAAGGGGTCCTTGCCGTCGAGGAGGAGCTTGGTCGTCTTCGGCCCGGTCGGCTGGTCGAGGAAGGGGATGGGCGCCTCGAGCAGGAAGGGCAGCGCCGGGCCGTGGTCTCCGATCTCCCGGTGGGAGAGGCCGCGGAAGCCCACCGGCGACCGCTCGACGTGGCTCTCGAAGCCCTCTTTGGCCTTGACCGTCAAGGAGGCCAGGGTCGCGATCTTGACCGAGCTTTCCGGGGCGACGATGCAGTTGGTCACGGGGAACATGGTCTCGGCGCCGTGGACATCGATGGCCAGGTCGATCTTCTCGCGTCGCATGAGCTCCATGGCCCCGAACGTCACTTTCTCCATCAGAGGCCCGTTGGCCCGGCCCGGCCAGGTCCGGTTGGTGTTGCGGATGTCGATGTAGGAAAGAAGCTGGCGTTCGGGGTAGTGGATGTAGACATCCGGGTCGGGCCATTGGTCGAGGGGCGAGGCGTCGCGGTTGCCGAAACGGAAGCGCCGTTGGCCCCAGTCCGTGGCGACGTCGAAATAGAGCGGATAGCCGTCACCCGGCCGCGTGTTCCGGCTGCCGCTGTTGTTGAAGACGGGGATAACGTAAAGTGTCCCTTTCTCGACGATGCCGTTCTCGACAACGATGATGGCCGAGAGCATGCCTTCCGGCTCGTTCGAATGGGTATCGCCCATGAGCAGGGCCTTGCCGCCCGGCTCGCGGCCCTGAAGGACATATATAAAGGTATCGCCGGGCGTGCCCTTGAGACCGGGCGAGTACTCGCTCAGCCGACGGACCGCCGTGACGCCCGGGCCCTTGACGATCGGGACGTCGTGGTGCCGATGACGGAACAGGGGCAGGCCGCCCCAAAGGACGAACGCGACGAAGGCCGCGGCCAGGACCGTCTTGAGAAATGCGTCTTTTCTCATGCGGCCCGGCTCACTTCCACCTGAGCAGTCTGAGGAGCAACGGGACCATGACCAGAAGATACAGGGCAAGGTCGCCCCGGCGGCTTTTTTCCCGGACGAAGTTCCAGGCGAGAAGCCCGAGGAGGAAGGCGGTGATAACGTAATACGCGATCATGATCATCGCTGCGCCTCCATGACCCCTACATGCTCCATCTGACCAGGAAGGCCAGCTTCGAGCTGAAGATGATCATGCCCATGGCCACCGCGGTGACGGCCAGCCAGGGCAGCCAGGTCGCCTTGAGGAAATCTTTGTAAGAACCTTCATAGCCGGAAACCATGGTGCTCAACCGGCCGATCAGGGCCGTGGGGGGCAGGCCGTCGCCGAGGGGCCAGAGCAGGCTCAGCCCGGCGATGACGACCGTCGCGTGGAACCCGATCGAGTCCAGGAACCAGATGAGCGGGATGCCGATGATGGCCGCCCCGCCGTAGGTCAGGAGGCCCTCGGAGAAGGGGATGATGATCGGCAGGAGGAAGAACAACAGCACGAGGGGGGTCGAGATGACGGCGAACGACAGCAGGCCGCGGACGCCGGTCGCGGTCATGATCTGCTGGAGCATGCCGACGGCCACCATGGTCGCGAGGAGAGGCAAAAGCCTTTTCGCCGTGTCCCGGGCGAGGGTGAGGAAGGCGATCCGCTTCGGGCTGAGGAGGAGGGCGGCCGCCCCAGCAACGGTGAACTCGAGAGACAGGCCGAAGATGGGCGTCGAGAAAGGCCAGATCCTGTAGGCGACGACCATGCCGAAAAAGACGGCGAACGGGATGGTCACCCGCCACCAGGTCATTCCCGGGGTCGTCAGGGGCAGGTCCGCGTTTCCGGACATCGTCCCGGTGTCCTTTTTCCAGCCCAGCACGAGGATCGTGAACGTCCCCAGGAAAAGGACGGGGATGCCCAGGGTGAACTCGAATCCGACGTAAGGGATGGCCGTCCCGGCGCAGAGGATCATGGCCCAGATGTTGACCGGCGGGGCCGCGGCGCTCAAGCCGGCGACGATGAACAGGATGGCGGCCACCCTCTTCTTGGGCACGCCCAGCCGGCCGAGGGCCAGAGCCACGGGGGCCCCGACGACGAGGAGGGAGACACTGCCGGCCCCGGTCAGCGCGCCCGGAACAAGGACGATGATCATCAGGACGAGCAGGGCCGGAAGGCGCATTTTGCCGAACGCCCGGAGCGTCGCCCGAACGACATAATCGACCCCGCCGGATTCGTTGACGATGGTCATGAACAGCGTCGCGGTGAAGAAGACCAGGATGACGTCGAGGTAGGTCGTCGAGCCCTCGACGAGGTGACGCCCGAGCTCGCCGATCGCCGGAGTCTTGAGGAAGGCCCCGGCCAGGCCGCCGCCAACGGCTGCAGCGAAGATGCCCAGCTCGACCGAAAGCTTGGCCGCTTTGGCCGCGGCGTACGCCGCGATCATGACCGCCAATATCACGAGGATCTGTGTCGTCATGCTCAGCCCTGCATCTTACAGGAATTGCGGCGGCGCGGTCAACCGACGCTCCTCGATCACTCCGGCCTTGCGGACGCCGGATCCGGCAACGTGCGTCGCACCGCCCGCGTTATAGACAAAACGGGACGATATTGCTAAGATATCGGCGGAAAGGGGTCGAAAGGAGTTTCGACCTATGCACGCACCTCAACCTCCCGTCCGGGAGGGCATTTCCCATCCGTCCGGTCTTCCGCTACAATTGTTGCATGTCTTCCAAAGGAGGCCCTCCATGCGGACTCCCGCATTCACGAAATTCTTCGCCGCTCTGAGCCTGGCAGGTCTGCTGGCCGGGGTCGGCGTGCCCGAGCTTCAGGCCCAGTACTACGGCCGGAACAAGGTCCAGTACCAGAAGTTCGACTTCCAGATCATGAAGACCCGCCACTTCGACATTTACTTCTATCTCCAGGACCAGGAGACCGTCAAAATGGCCGGCCTCATGGCGGAACGCTGGTACTCGCGCCTGTCCCGGATGTTCAATCATGAGCTCAAGGGACGTCAGCCGCTCGTCCTTTACGGCAGCAGCCCCGAATTCCAGCAGACGACGGTCATCCCCGAGATCCTGGGGGAGGGGACCGGCGGCGTCACTGAATCGTTCAAGCGCCGCATCGTCTTGCCCTACGGCGCCTCGCTGGCAGAGACCGACCACGTCATCGGGCACGAGCTCGTCCACGCCTTCCAGTACGACATCATGGCCCAAGGCCATTCCGACCAGTCCCGGGGCAACGATATGGGTCTGCGCATCCCTCTCTGGTTCATCGAGGGCATGGCCGAGTACCTGTCCATCGGGCCGGTCGACCCCAACACCTCGATGTGGATGCGCGATGCCGTCCGCCGCAAAGAGGTGCCGGAGATCAAGAAGCTCGGCGACTCCTATAAATATTTCCCTTATCGTTGGGGCCAGGCCGTCTGGGCCTACATCTCCGGGCGCTGGGGCGATGAAGTCATCGGCAAGATGATGAAGGTCGTCGGCCGCACCGGGGACTACGAGGTCATCCTGGAGAGCGTCCTGGGCATCAAGATGAAGCAGCTCTCGGCCGACTGGCGCAAAGCCATGCAGGACGCCTACGGTCCGCTGATCGAAAAGACGCAGCTGGCCGACTCGTTCGCAAAACCTCTGTTCAAGGGAAGCCGATCCAATCCCTACAACATCGCGCCGTCCATCAGCCCGGACGGGAAATCGCTCGTCTTCCTGTCGAGCCGCGACCTGTTCTCGATCGACCTCTTCCTGGCCGACGCCGATACGGGCAAGATCCGCCGCAAGATCATCTCGACGGCCGTCGACCCCCACTTCGAAAGCATCCAGTTCATCAAGTCCGCCGGTGCATGGGACGCCACCGGCGAGAAGTTCGTCTTCGGCGGCGTGGCCAAGGGCCGGCCGGTCCTGACCATCATCGACATGAAGAAGGACAAGATCGAGCGCGAGATCCCCTTCGGCGAGCTGTCCGAGATCCTCAGCCCGGGGTTTTCCCCCGACGGCCGCTACATCACCTTCTCCGGCCTCGCGGGCGGCGTTTCGGACCTCTTCATCTACGATCTCAAGGACAAGATCCTCAAACAGATGACCCGCGACTCGTACGCCGACCTGCAGCCGGTCTGGTCGCCGGATGGGAAGACCATCGCCTTCGTCACGGAGAGGTTCTCGACCAACCTCGAGTGGGTCGACATCGGGCACTACGAATTGGCCCTCCTCGACGTCGAGTCCGGCCGGATCCAGAAGCTGCTGGCCTTCCCGGACGGCAAGAACATCAACCCCCAGTGGACCGCCGATTCCTCGGCCCTCTATTTTCTATCGGACCAGAACGGCAAGACCGACCTCTATCGGATCGACATCACCTCGGCCAAGATCTTCGAGGTCACGAACCTCTATGCCGGCATCGCCGGGATCACCGAGCTCAGCCCCTCCATTTCCATCGCCCTGGCCACGGGGCGGCTCGTCTTCTCGGGCTACCATGACGGCTACTACACGATCTACTCGATCGACGACCAGGCGTTTCTGCAGGGGCAGTCGTTCCTGGCCCAGTTCGAGCGCAACCCGGCCCTCCTGCCCCCCCGGAAGGAACCGGAGGGGGCCTTGTTGGGGCTTCTCAAGAACCCCCTGTTCGGGCTGCCCAAAGACACCAACTTCGCCGTCGTCGCATATAAGCCCAAGCTCGGTCTCGATTATGTTTCGCCTCCGAACATCGCCCTCGGCGTCGACCGTTACGGCACCTACGGAGCGGGCGGCGTCGCGGCCTATTGGAGCGACATGCTGGGCTATCACACGGTGGTCACGACCGCCTTTACCGGGTCCCGGATCATCGATACCTCGGGCGTCCTGGCCTACCTCAACAACCGGGGCCGGTTCAACTGGGGCGCGGCGGCCCAGCGGATCGTCTATCCCTATCCGTACTATCTCTTCTATCAGACGCAGGACGGCCTTTACCACGAGATCGAAGACGTCTTCCGGCTCATCAATTATGACATCTCCCTCTTCGGGTCCTACCCGTTCAGCCAGGTCAGCCGGTTCCAGCTCAGCGCCGGCTACCGGATCCAGGATTTTAACCACACTGTTTACGAACGCATCTACGACCCCAACGGGTTCCTCCTCGATTACCAGAAATATCACCCGGCGGATACGCCTCCCGCCCTGTCCTATGCTTACGCGACGGCCGGCTATTTTTACGACACTGGCATTTTCGGCGCGACGAGCCCGATCCTGGGCCAGAACGCCGGCATCTCGCTTTCACCGGCCTTGGGCAAGGTCACGTTCACGACCTTCCTGGCGGATTTCCGGAAATACATCATGCCCGTCAAGCCCTTCACCCTGGCTTTCCGGGCCCTGCACATGGGTCGCTACGGCAAGGACTCCGAGGACACCCGGTTCTACCCGCTCTACATCGCCTACTGGGACCTGGTGCGCGGCTACGAATCGATCACCAACGCGGAGTTGAACGAATACCAGGCTAATCCGTCTGAAGCGTTCGATTTCAACCGGCTTTTCGGCAGCAAGATGATCGTGGCCAACGCCGAACTGCGCTTCCCGCTGCTCGGGCTGCTGGGGATCGGCAAGGGCTTTTACGGCGCCTGGCCCCTGGAGTTCTGCGCCTTCTATGACTGGGGCGTCGCTTACGCTTCGAACCCGAGTCAATGGTGGGGCGGGTTCGCCGCGGATGGGACTCCCGACCCCAACCTGGTCAAACCGTGGTTCGTCAGCGGCGGGCTGCGGAAGCCCGTGAGGAGTTTCGGCATCGGCCTCCGAACGAACCTCTTCGGCTATATCGTCATGGGGCTCAACTACGTCTATCCCATCGACAGGCCGGTGCGCGGCTGGCATCTCCAGCTGAGCATCAGCCCGGGCTTCTAGGAATTCTCCGGAGGTCCGGGGGCGAAGGGGCTCGTCCCGCGGTTAGCCTCGATCCGTCTCAGCCTGCGCCGGCGGCCGGAAAGCCAAGGCCAGCACGATCGCGGCTCCCAGCGCGGTCAGGCAGGGGAGCAGGAACAGGGACCGAAAGTCCGTGACGCCGTTGGCGGTGAAGACCGATTGCATCAACCACGGGCCCAGCGTGTTGGCGGCCAGGACGCCCAAGCCGAGGATCATCACATTGAACAATCCCTGGGCGCTCGAACGAACGTCCTTGGGGAAATAGGTGTCCACGAAGATGTAGACCGTGGCGAAGAAGAAGGCGTAGCAGATGCCATGCAGGACCTGGATGGCCACGATTATCCACGGCTGAGAGGGGAAAAAGGCGTAGACCGCGAAACGGGCGGCATGCCCGAGAATGCCGATGAGCATCGTGAACCGCCAGCCCAATTTTTTCAGCACCACTCCCAGGACGAGCATGGTCAAGAGCTCGGAGACCTGGCCCAGGCTCATGACGGGCATGATCCAGTTGCCGGGAATGCCCACACCTCCGGCCGCCGGGCTGGCGCCCAGGAACGAGCCGGTCCAGTTGAAATACAGGTTATGGACGAACGCATCGATAAAGGTGATAAGCCACAAGATCAGGACGAATGGGCGCTTGAGCAGCCGGACCGCTTCCAGCCAGGCGAAGCGTTCCGTGGAAGCCCCCGGAGTCTTTTTCTTTGGAGGCGTGTGAGGGAGAAGCAAGCTGTAAGCGGCCAGGGCGAGGGAGACGATGCCTGCCACCACGAACGTCCAGCGCGTGGCCTGTTTCAGCGCCTGACCTGTGAGGCCTGAGCCGAGGACCGTACCGATCCAATCAACCAATCCATGAGGCGCCGCGGCCTTGACCCGGGCCCAGTCCACGAGAATGAACGTGAACGGCCAGGCGGCAAGGATCCAGCCCAGGGTGCCGCCCATGCGGATGAGGCCGAACTCCTTCTTCGAGTCCTTCATATGCGCGAAGGCGATCGAGTTGGCGATCGAGATGGTCGGAACATAGAACAGGCAATGAACCAACATCAAGATGAAGAATGGCCAGAAGTTGCGGGTGAATCCCAACCCGAGTATCGCCAGGCCGCCGATGAGATGACTGAAACCCAAGAACTTCTCAGCGGAGAAATGGCGATCGGCGAATTGGTTGCTGAAGAACATGCCGACGATGGCGGCGAGGGGGAAGGCGTTCAGGATCCAAGCCTGCTGGATGGGCGTGAAACCGAGGCTGGGCAGATAGCCGAAGATCAGCGGAAGCCACGCGCCCCAGATGAAAAACTCCATGACCATCATCAGGAACAGCTTGTTGCGCGTACTCTTGGTCTCTGTCATGCTCGATTCTCCTTATGTCCTGCCGCTCTCCCGGATGTCCAGCCGCCGATCAGAGCTCTTTGAGATAGACGTTGCGGAAGAACGGCGGCGACTGGCTGTCGTGGTTCTGGAGGCCGATGTAGCCCTCGGGGGAGAGGTCGCGGACCTTGCCTCCCGGATGGGCCTGCCAATCGAGGACCGTCTTGCCGTTGAGGTCGACCTTGAGGTGCATCCCCTGGAACTCGATGCGGATGTGGTTCCATTCCCCGGTCGCGCGAGACGTCAGGACCTTGGGCGCCTCGATGTCATAGGCCGCCCCAGTGTGGTGGATGCCCGTCGAGGTGTCGTCGATCTGGATCTCGATCGAGTGGGTGATGTAGTCGTCGCTCACGGGGACCTCGGGGACGCGGAGGAAGATCCCTGAATTCGTCGTCGGCGTCGAGCAACGGAAATCGCACTCGAGGACGAAATCCTTGACCTTCTTCGTGTACCAGAGCAGGCCCATGCCGCCCTGGCCCTTGAGGATGCCCGTCTTCGGGTCGCACTCGAAGTACCCCGGGCCGTAGTGGTTCCAGCCGTATTTCTCGTAGCCGCCGCCGGAGCGCCGCAGGATCTGGGTGTAGCCGTCATAATAGGTGATGCTCTTGACGTAGGCCATGCTCTTGCGGAAGGCCGGCATGGGGTCGCCGACCTCGGACTCGTTCTCGTACTCCATCGTCAGATAGCCGTCGTAGTCCTGCAGGGTCAGCTCGGCCAGGAGATCGCGGATGTGGCCCCGGCCGGAGCCCCAGGCGACGTCGTCGACGCCCTTGGCCGTGCCGAAGTCCGTGCGGTCCTTGAGATGGACGTCGAGGATGCGGCCCGAGAGCAGCTTGAAAGCCTCGCGCGGATCGTTCAGGCCGCGCATCCAGTGGCCGCTGTCGGCGCAAGACCCGATGCGCGGATCCTTGCCGTCGACATGGCTGAAGACCGTCTCGGGCAGGTTGTACTTGGCCGGTGCCGGGTGATTGTGGATGGCGATCTTGATGTTGTATTCGTCGACCAGCTTCTCGAGGAGCGTGAAGTCGTCGTCGGCCGGCTCGCAGACGAGGACGCGGATGCCCATCTTGCGGGCGAAGTCGAAGACCTTGCGCATGCTCTCTTCGGTCGTGCCGATGTCGACGACGCCGTAGCCGTAGAGCGTGATGCCCGCGGCCTTGAGCGCCTCCTTGACGAAGGCGACCTGCTCGTCGGTCATCGCCTCGCTGAACTGGGCCCCCGGGAACTCGGCCGCCAGGGCCTGACCCGGGAAAGCCTCGACCGCGCCGACGCCGAGCTCCCGGAGCTTCTTGAGCATGTCGGCGAAGGTGAACTTACGAAAGGTCCAGGCCTCCGAGGCGACGGGGAAATTCTTGATGCGGACGCCGGCATAGTCTGTCTTGGCGACGGCCTCTTGCAGCTCGGGCGAGATGTGCCGGATCTGCGGCGCCGCGCCGTAGGCGGGGCCCGCGGTCAGGGCGGCAAAAACGATCAGGGCGAGGGCGGAGATGGTGCGTTTCATAAGTCCTCCTGGGATCTCATCAAGCTTTCGGATTCCATTTCCCCTGGGCCACGGGAGGGATATAGCTCTCGAGGCCCTTGATCGGGAAGGGGAGGGTCCGGCCGAGCTCGGCGCTCCGGTAGGCGGCCATGAGCAGCTCGGCCACGGCGACGCCGTCGGCAAAATTCTCCTCGGGCCGGACGCCTTTGAGGAACGACTGGACCATATGGCGGTTCTCGGCGACGTAGCCGTATTCCCCGGCTTCGTCGGCGACGACGGGCATGAGCCCGATCTCGGCATTCTGCTTCTCGACCAGGTCTTCTCCGGCCTTGCCCCGGACCTCACGGCTGAAGAAGACCCTGAGGCTGGCGTCGAGCGTGTTGATCTGGAGGGCATACTCGGGACCGAGGAGCTCCATGCTCAGGCGCAGCCCGGCGCCGACGTAGCACCAGCTGGTCGTCGTCTCGACGACCAGGGTCTTGCCGGCCTGGTTCTTGTACTCGACCAGGGACCGGGCGAAGTCCTCGGACGGCCGCCGGAGGTAATCGGTCTTGCCGCCGCTCGTCTTGGCCAGGATCGCGGCGTACTTGGGTTCCTGCCACTTGAGGCAGTTGGTGTAGGCGGTGATGCTCACCGGGGTCAGAACGCTGCGGGGCGCCCCCGGCGGGGTCAGCATGAAGCGGGCTTCCTCGACCGAGTGGCACATCATGTCGTTGAGGACGCCGCCGCCCTGCAGGGTGCCTTCCCAGAACCAGGGCATATGCGGTCCGCTGTGCTCCTCGGCCGCCCGGGCGAGGTAGGGAGGGCCGGAGAGGGCCGCGCCGCGGGCCCAGATGATCTCTTTGCCGCGGACGACGGCCGGGGAGAAGACCTGGTTCTCGAGGTAGCCGTCGAGGAGCCGGGCCTTTTCCGCGAGCTCGAGCATCTTCCGGGCTTCGCGGACGTTGCGGCCGAGCGGTTTCTCGCAGCAAACGCCGATGAGCTCGGCCTTGCCGCTGACGACGGCCTGGCTGATCTCCTCCATGACCTCGCCCCGGGTGAAGTTCGGAGCGCAGATCCAGAGGGCGCCGATGCGCGGGTCGGCGGCCATCTCCGTGATCGAGGCATAGGGTTTGGCCTCGCCGACGCCGAGCGACCTGGCCAGGGCGCAGGCCTCCCGGGCCCGTTTCGTGTCCGGGTCGAAGATGCCGAGGATGTCGGCGTCGCGGACGCCGACCCAGGACTTGATATGGAAGCGGGCGATGAACCCGCCGCCGATGATGCCGATGCCGAGAGCCTGTGCTTTCTGGGTCATGTCGCGCATCTCCTTATAAGTGTTTTTACATATCCCAAGTGTCGAGGGGTTGTCAATCCGTCACGGTGCCTCTTCGAGCCGGCTGATGATCGTCCGGTTCTGGGCGTGGACGATGTCCTTGGCCTCGGCGGTGAAGAGGCGGTCGAGCCGGTTCCGGTAGAACTCGGTGATGCGGCCGCGGACCATTTTCATGGTCGAGTTGAGGAGGTGGTTCTGCTCGGTGAAGCCCTCGCCGAGGACGGCGACGGCCGCGGGAAGCCAGCGGGCCGGGAACTCGCCGGCGTGCGCGCCGCCCTCGCGGAAGGCGTCGATCTGCCGCTCGAGGAGCCGCAGGGCGGCCTCCTGGCCTTCGGGGGTCTTGGCGCTGAGGCCCCGGCCCTTGAGGAAGCGGAGGAGGACCTCCTTGTTCGGAACGACGAGGGCCACGGTGTAGGGGGACTGGTCGTTGAAGAGCATGATCTGCTCGATCGCGGGAGAGGCGGCGGCGACGGCCTCCTCGATCATCTCCGGGCTGTATTTTTCGCCGTCGCTCCCGATGAGCAGGCTCTTCACCCGTCCGAGGACGAAGAGGAAGCCGTCGGCATCGAGATAGCCGAGATCTCCGGTGTAGAGCCAGCCCTCCCGGATCGTCTCGCGGGTCGCCTTGTCGTTCTTCCAGTATCCGGCCATGACGTTCTCGCCCCGGACGACGATCTCGCCCGTGCGGCCTTGGGGGAGCTCGGCGCCATTGTCGTCGCAGATGCGCAGCTCGAGGCCGGGCGCGACCCGCCCGGAGGAGCCGAGCTTGTGGGCCTCGAGACTGTTGGCCGATATCACCGGCGCCGCTTCGGTCAGGCCGTAACCCTGGAACATCGGGATGCCGAGGGCATAGAAGAAGCGCTGGAGATCGATGTCGAGAAGCGCGCCGCCGCCGACGAAGAACTGAAGACGGCCCCCGAAGTTCGCCCGGATCTTGCTGAAGATGAGCTTGTCGGAGAGGGCGACGAGCGGCTTCTTCAGCTTCTTCCGGCCCTGGCCCCTGTTCCAGCCTTCGGCGTTGTAGTCGATGGCCGCCTTCATGGCCTTGGCGAAGAGGGCTTCCACCCGGGGTCCTTTCTCCCGAACGCCCTTCTCGATCGTCCGACGGAAGCTCTTGGCCAGTGACGGAACGCTCAGGAGAAGCTGCGGCCGGGTCTCCTTGATATTCAGCGGGATGTTTCGCAGCGTCTCCATGGGCGTCCGGCCCAGCTCGATCGAGGCGATAGCCGCGCCGCTGGCCATCAGGCTGTAGATGCCGCAGGTGTGGGCGAAGGCATGGTCCCAGGGCAGGATGAGGAGCGAAACGTAGTCTTCATGACAGTCGACGAGGGCCCGGGACTGTTCGATGTTGGCCGTGTAGTTGCGGTGGGTCAGAACGATGCCCTTGGGGTCGGCCGTGGTGCCCGAGGTGTAGCAGATGTTGGCCGGGTCGGCCTCCTTGACGGCGGCGATCGCGTCTTCGACCGCGGTCGGGCGCGAAACGAGCAGGTCACGGCCGCGGCTCAGGACCTCGGCCATCGTGATCTCGTCCGGGGTCCGGGCCTCGACCGTGTCGAGCACCACGATCGTGGCCAGATCGGGCAGGTCTTTGCCGACCTGGCGGACCTTGCCGAGCTGGGACTTCGATACAATGGCCATCCGGCATCCCGAATGGGCCAGGCGGAACTTGAGGTCGCTGAGCTCGTCGACCTTGACCGAAATGGGAACGTTGATGGCCCCTGTCGCCAGAATGCCGAGCTCGGCCGTGATCCAATCCCGGCGGCCTTCCGAGACGAGCGCTGCCCGGTCGCCGCGCCGGAGGCCAAGGGCCAGAAGCCCGGCGGCGAACTGGTGGACAAGGGGATGCATGTCCGCAAAAGTCGTCGGCTCATAGCGCGATCCGGTCTTCTCCCAGATCAGGACGTTCGAGGAGAAGGCCTTGACGCTCTCTTCGAAGAGCCCCGGCAGTGTCCGTTCCGGCATGGATCCCTCCTCGTGGGACGCGCGTTTTCCTCATCCTATGTTCAGCCGGATCAAATGTCAAAGTTCATCCTCCAGGCGTGGGGAACGACTAAACGGATGCGGGAAGCAGGGGATTAGACTGCGCCCGCGAAGGGAGTTGCTGTCCGAGCAGGGAGCGATGAGGCACCAGGCGACCGGCATGGGCGCAGAGGGATCCTGGTCCCGGGGAACCGCCCCGTGAAGGACCTGCGGCGCGACGTCCGGATCATCGAAGAAAATAAGGTCGTCGTTTCCCTGATGACCGGCGAGGTCCGGGCCGGCGTCCCGGGCGTTTTTTATTCCCTGACCCGGGACATTTCCGTGGGCGGGCTCCGCCTCATGACCGGCGCCCCGCTCGAGGCCGGGACCCGAGTCCGCGTGGACGTCACCCTGAGCCGCTCCCGGAAACGGATCAAGGCCGTGGCTGAGGTCCGTTGGGTCCGGGACCTCTATGCCGGCGAAGTCTTCGAGGCCGGGCTCGAGTTCGTCGGCCTCGACCCGGACGCCGAATTCGCGCTGATGGAACACATCTTCGGTGGCAAGGACAACACTTTGGACTGATCCCCGTTCCCGGCTTGCATTTCTCCCTGTCCTGGGCTACAAATGGGGCGCTCTCTGCCGAAAAGGAGGTCCCGTGTTCAGAGCGTTCCTCGCCTGCATCTGCCTGCTGGGACTGGCCGCCGCCGCGGCAGGGTCTCCGGCCCAGCCCGAAACGGAGGCTGCGAAGAAGGCCCGGATGGAATGGTGGACCGAGGCCCGCTTGGGCATGTTCATCCATTGGGGGCTCTACACCCTGCCCGCTCGCCACGAGTGGGTCAAGAGCCGGGAGCGCATGACCGACGAGGCCTATGCCCGGTACTTCGACCGCTTCGACCCCGACCTCTACAACCCCCGAGAGTGGGCCCGGGCCGCCCGGATGGCCGGAATGAAATACTTCGTCGTGACCACAAAGCATCACGACGGCTTCTGTCTCTGGGATTCCAAGCTCACGGACTATCAAGCGACCCGGACGCCTTACGGCAAGGACCTCATCAAGCCGCTCATCGAGGCCATGCGGGCCGAAGGGCTCCGCGTGGGCTTCTACCATTCCCTCCTTGACTGGCACCACCCCGAATACACGATCGACATGCATCACCCGATGCGCGACGACGAGGCCTTCGTCGAAAAGGCCCGGACACGCGACCTCGCCAAGTATGACGACTACCTCTTCGGCCAGATCAAGGAGCTCCTGACGGACTACGGACGGATCGACACCCTGTTCCTCGACTTCTCATTCCCGGGCCCGAACGGCAAGGGCCGGAACGAATGGAAGTCCGAGCGGCTCCTGGCGATGATCCGCGAGCTCCAGCCCGGGATCATCATCAACGACCGGCTCGACCTCCTCGACATTCCCGGCGGCTGGGATTACAGGACCCCCGAGCAGTTCATGCCCCGGGAATGGGTCAGCGTCGACGGCCGCCCCGTGCCCTGGGAAACCTGCCAGACATTTTCCGGATCGTGGGGTTACGACCGCGACGAATCAACCTGGAAATCGGTCCCCCAGCTCATCGTCATGCTCGCCGAGACGGTCAGCAAGGGCGGCAACCTGCTGCTCAACGTCGGCCCGACGGCCAGGGGGACGTTCGATGAGCGGGCCCTGGGGCGGCTGCAGGGGATCGGGACCTGGATGGACAGGAACGGCCGGGCGATCTACGGCTGCACCCAGGCCCCGCCGGAGTTCCCCAAGCCGGCAAACTGCCTCCTGACCTACAACCCCAAGACGGGACGCCTCTATGTCCACGTTCTCGAGTGGCCGCTCGGGGTTTTGGCCCTGGACGGGTTCGCCGGCCGTGTCGAATACGCGCAGCTCCTTCATGACGCCTCGGAGGTCACCTTCGCCGAAAAGGGCGGCGAGACCGGCTTCATGCCCGGTTCGCGAGGCCGGGAGCGCGAGAACACGTTGACCCTTCGCCTGCCCGTCCGCAAGCCTGATGTCGAGGTCCCGGTCATCGAGCTGTTCCTGAAGAGGCGCTGATGAAGCGAAGAGGCGTCGGTCGTTTCGTTCCGGCACTCGTCGCCGCCGCGATCCTGGCCGTCTCAATAGGGCCTGCGGCTGCACCCGGCGCGGACAAGGACTATTATTTTTCGCAGGTCCGGGTCGAGGTCGCGATCGAGCGGGACGGATCGTTCCTCGTCGACGAGTTCCGAACGTTCGAGTTCCAGGGCTCTTTCCACTATGCCTTCATCGTCATCCCCCTCGGGGTCGAACGGGCCGGCGTCCGCGGGGACGTCAAGATCTCGGATCTCTCCGTGACGGATGAGCAGGGTCGGGCCCTGAAGACGGAGATCTCCGAGAACGACCGCGAGCTCACGGCCAAGTGGTTCTATTCCGCTCGGGACGAGCGCCGGACGTTCCATATCCACTATCGTGTCGCCGGCGGCATCACCAGCTATCCCGACATCACCGAGTTCTACTGGCAGATCATCGGCGGCGGCTGGGACAAGCCGGCCCGCAACATCCAGGCTACCGTGATCCTTCCCGGACCCGTCCCATCGAAGGCCGATCTCCTTGTTTGGGGACACGGGCCGCTGGCCGGCTGGGCCGAGGTCGTCGACGAACGAACGGCCCGCTTTTCGGCGCCGGACCTCGCTTCGCACCAATTTTTCCAGGTCCGTGTCGTCTGGCCGGCGGGGCTCGTCTCCGGCATCCCTTCCGACCAACTGACGCTCGCGGCGATCAAGGCCGAAGAGGAAAGCTATGTCCAGGATACGATCGCTCGGGTCCAAAGAGCCCAAGCCGACGAGGCGGGTCGGAGGCAGGGGGTGGAAGCGACCAAACAGAAAGCGTTGAAACTCCTGGGTATCTGGGGGATCTGGCAGATCGTCGGCCCGCTTCTTTGGCTCGTGGTCTTCTTCCGGGTCTGGTCGGCCGTCGGCAAGGACTACCGGTTCGGCAGCCTGCCGGACTATGTCCGCGAGATGCCGGCTGACAGGCCGCCCGCCGTCGTCCAATCGCTGATGCGCGAGGGGCGGACGGTCACGACGACCGCTTTCACGGCAACCATTTTCGACCTGGCCCGGCGGGGCGTTCTCGAGATCGAGGACCGGAACGTCTCCAAAAAACGACTTTTCGGCACCAAGGAGGTCGTCGAGACGACGATCACGCTCAAGAAGGACCCCGGCCCGGATTCCGGCCTGAGGCCGTTCGAGCACTCGCTCCTGGGCTTCCTTTATGAAGAGCAGGCCGGCTGGATGTCGAAGGGGGCCTCCCTCACGGTCGACCAGCTCCAGGACTATCTCAAGAAGAACCCGCAGAAGTTCCAGACCTGGTACCGGAAGTGGACCAAGGAGATCAAGGACGAGGTCAAACCGCTCGGCTTCCTCGAGCCCGAAAGCGTCCGCTCCCGGAATCGCTTCTATCTCTTCACGATGCCCGTGGCCGTTCTGACCCTCAGCCCTGTCCTGTTCATTCTGGCTCTCGGTCTCATCCCGACGCTCACGCGTCGGACAATGAACTGGGCCCGCGAGAACGAGGCCTGGAAGGGACTCGACCGCTTCCTCGACGACTTCTCCGACTTCAAAGAGATCCCGCCCGAGGCCTACAAGCTCTGGGAATTCTATCTCGTTTTCGGCATCCTCTTCGGCAACGCCAAGAAGATCCTGAAAATGCTTCCGGTCATCCTCAAGGACGAGCGGGCCGCGGCGCCCGCATGGTACACGGGCTTCGGCCAGCCCAACCTGCTGATGAGCGGCGGTTTCGACCACGTCATCGCCAGCATCCAGCATACGGCCACGGCCATCAGCCAGGCCAGCACTTCGGCGGCCCATTATTCCTCGGGCGGCGGAGGCGGTTTCAGCGGCGGAGGAGGCGGCGGAGGCGGGGGAGGGGGCGGCGGCGGAGGGGCCGGGTGACGGGCCGCGGGGTCCGTCCCGCGGCGATCGCAGCCGTCCTCGCGGCCGTTCTCTTTTCGACCCCTCATTGCGGAAAGCCCTCCGATATGTCGGCCATCCACGCGCTGCTCGAGAAATCCGTGGCCCTGGCCGGGAACAAGGATGCCCGCGGCCTGATGGAATTTTTTGCGCCCGATTATGTGGATTTCACCGGTCGCGACCCGGCGGGCACGCTCCGACTCATCACCGATTATCTCGACCGGTACCGCGGCATCGTTATCCATCTCCTTGGCGCCCGCGTCGGCGATGTCGGCCCGGACGGACGGGCGTCCGTCGAATGCGAGGTCTCCCTCTCGCACGGGGCGGCCGAGGTCCTGCGCAAGCTCATCCGCTACAGCGGCGAATACTACCGCTTCCGGATCGATCTGCGGAAGAGCGAACGAGGGGAGTGGCGCTTTACGTATGCGGAGTGGCAATCGATCGGGCTCGCCGCGCTCTTCCCGGAATCGCTCGACATCCTGAAGAAACTCTTCCCCGGCCTCTGACGTATCTTCCCTTGAACGACTTATTTCTCTGCGGCCGGGCCGCTGAGGGCGTCTGCTATAATATTAAGAGATAGGGAGGGCAAAAATGACCGAGGAAAAAAAAGAACCCAAGACGCGATTCGAGGAATTCCGGGTCAACGGAGGCGAGCTCCTCAACAAGGTCAAGGAGATCATTCACGAGGGGAACGTCCGCCGCATCATCCTCAAGGATGAACACGGCAAGACGTTCATGGAGATCCCGCTCACGGTCGGCGTCGTCGGCGCCATCGTCGCGCCCGTCCTGGCCGCCATAGGCGCGATCGCCGCCCTGGCTTCGAGCCTGACCATCGTCGTCGAGAAGATCGAAAACTGAATCGGACCGACTGCGTTTTGCCGCGGCTTCTCTCTGTGCTATAAAGGGGCTTCAGGACCCCGATCGGAGAGGAGGACGCATGATCCCCGGTATTCGGAATTTCAGATCCGGCTTTGTCTTCGCCCTGACCATACTGGGCCTGGCCGTCGTCCTGGGGGCCCCTGCCTTGGCCTCTGCGCCGCCGCGGATTGAGGGCCTCGTCAACCTGATGCCCGTCCCGGCCAGCGTGACCGTCGTCGACGGCCGATTCCGCGTCGACGAGAGCCTGGCCGTTGCCCGTGCGATCACCCCAGAGCTCAAAGGCGGGCCGAAGGACCGCGCCTTCCGGGCCGCGGCGCGGTTCATGTCGCGCCTCGCCGGACGGACGGGGCTTTTCCTCAAGCAGGACTTCCTGGCCTCCCAGGCTTCGTCCGGAGACGGGGGCATCCGCTATGCCTTCGGCCGTCCCGGCCGGCTCATCCCCAATGAAGACGAATCCTACGTGCTCAAGATCGAACCCGCCGCGATCGTTCTCGACGCGAAGACCGACATCGGCGTCCTGAGGGGCTTCGAGACCCTGCTCCAGCTGCTGAGCGCGGACGAGAAAGGCTACTACTTCCCCTGCGTCACCGTTGCGGACAAGCCGCGTTTCACCTGGCGGGGGCTGCTCATCGATGTCGGCCGGCACTTCCAGCCCGTCGACGTCATCAAGCGGAACCTCGACGCTATGGCGGCCGTCAAGATGAACGTCCTCCACTTCCACCTGACCGAAGACCAGGGCTTCCGCGTCGAATCGAAGGTGTTCCCGAAGCTCCACGAGCTCGGATCTGACGGGATGTATTTCACCCAGGCCCAGATCCGGGACCTCATCGATTACGCGTCGGACCGGGGCATCCGGGTGATGCCTGAATTCGACATCCCCGGGCATTCAACGAGCTGGTTCGTCGCCTACCCCGAATTCTCGAGCGCCCCGGGCCCTTACGCCATCGAGCGCAAGTTCGGCGTTTTCGGCCCGGCCTTCAACCCAGCCGACGAAAGGATTTATCCTTTCTTCGACGCCTTCTTCAAGGAGATGGCCGGGCTTTTCCCCGACCCCTATCTCCACATCGGGGGGGACGAGGTCGAAGGCCACCAATGGGACGCGAACCCGGCCATCCAGTCGTTCAAGAAGACGCATGGCCTGGCCGACAACAACGCCCTGCAGGCCTATTTCAATGGCCGGCTGCTCAAGATCCTGACCAAGCACGGCAAGAAGATGGTCGGCTGGGACGAGATCTTCCAGACGAGCCTGCCCAAGGACATCGTCATCCGCTCCTGGCGCGGCCCGAAGTCGCTCATCGAGGCCGCCCAGAAAGGCTACCAGGGGATCCTGTCCAACGGATACTACATCGACCTCTGCCAGCCGGCCGAAGCCCATTATCTCAACGACCCGCTGCCGGCTGACTCGCCGCTTGACGACAGTCAAAAAGCCCTCATCCTTGGCGGGGAAGCCACCATGTGGGCGGAGCTCGTGACCCCGGAGACGATCGACTCGCGGATCTGGCCGCGCACGGCGGCCATCGCCGAGAGATTGTGGTCTCCGGCCTCGGTCCGGAACGTCGACGACATGTACCGGCGGCTCGGCCCGGTATCGGCCGCCCTCGAGGAGCTCGGCCTTCTCCATCTCAAGAACCTGGACATGCTCCTGAGGCGTCTGGCCGCAAGCCCGCGGATCAAGCCGCTGAAGGTGCTGGCGGAAGTCGTCGAGCCTCTCAAGGGCTACGACCGTCACGGTCAAACCGAATATACGAGCCTTTCGCCCTTCACCCGGTTCGTCGATGCCTGCGCTCCGGAATCGATGCCCGCCCGTAAGTTCAAGACTGGAGTCGACAAGTTCCTGGCGGGCAGGGACCCCCTGACCGCCGAGGAGCTCCGGACGATCATGATGACCTGGCGGGAAAACCACGCCCTCGTTCTGCCGTTCCTGGCCTCCTCGCCGGCGTTGAGAGAGATCGAGCCTCTTTCGCTCAACCTGGCTCGGGCCTGCGAGATCGGGATCGAAGCGCTGGGTCACCTCACGAAGGGCGAAGGCCAGCCCGCATCCTGGGTGCAGGAGAAGGGCGCCGTCCTGGCCGAGGCGTCCAAGCCGGCCGCCCACGCCGAGCTCGCCGTCGTCAAGGCCATCGGCCGGCTGGTCGAGGCCTGCGGAGTTCCGGCCAAATGACGGGGCCGGTTCGCGGCGCAGTCCCCGCGCGGCCGTCTTATCTCGTCCGGTCCATCGCCGCGGATTTCCGGCCCGGCGACGCGGCGGCGCCTTGGGCCGCCGTCCCGCCGCTCCGGGTGGGCCACTACCTCTGGTTGAACAACGGCTACCGTCCGACGGTCGAGGCCAAGCTCTGCTGGACGCCGCGTTTTCTTTACGTCCGCTTTCGGGTCGAGGAGAAGAGGGTCCTGGTCCGATACACGAAGTTCCAAGACCCGGTCTATAAGGATAGCTGCGTCGAATTCTTCATCGACGCTTTCCCGGAACTCGGGCGGGGCTACGTCAATTTCGAGACGAACGCCATGGGAACTCTGCTCGCCCAATTCGGACCGGACCGTTCCCACAGGGCGTCGCTCTGGCCCGAGGACCTGGCCGAATACGAGGCGGCCGGTCCGATCCGCGGTCCGGTCGAGGGGGAATACGGCGCCGACTCCTGGACGCTCGAGTACCGGCTGGCGCTCGGGCTCTTCCGCAAACTCTACGGGGAGGATATCCGCTCCGGGCGGAAAGCCACGGCCAACTTCTACAAGTGCGGCGACGAAACCGAGGTTCCCCACTACGGGGCCTGGAGCCCGGTCGGAACGCCATCCCCCGATTTTCACCAACCGGAGTTCTTCGGCGAGCTCGTGTTCGGGTAAGGGCCGCGGCCTGGCCCTTTGGCTTACTCGATCGTGAACCAGGTCAGCGAGCGCGGCGGCAGGCTGACGGCAATCGAGATGCAATAGCTACGGTCCAGCCGGTACGTTCGGGCCGGCCCGCCTTTTTCGCTGACCCGGGCCGTGGCCCCGAGCCCCGTGTAATAGAGAGGCAGCGTCCATTCCCTTGAGATCGTCCGGTCGGTTGGATTGAAGACCGCGGCCAATCCCTTGGTCGTGAGGCGGGGATTGACATGGAGGAATCCGTCGAGATCGCGGCCGTCGGGCCGGCGGACATGGATGATGTCGGAGTCCAGGATGGCCCGGTGGGCCTTGTAGAAATCGACCCATTTCTTGACTAGGGCCCGCGTCTCCTCGGCATCGTAGAGGCGCGTGCCGCGATAGCAGGCCTGGACGCCGGCCAGGAAATTCTGGGCCAGGTGGGCTTCATAAGCGTCGAGGTGTTCGGCCAAGGGCTCGATCGTCGCCGCGGCGCCGCCGCCTTGATACTGGACCAATGGAACGAACATCCAGCCCATGCTCGGCGTCTTTTGCCAGGTCCCGTCGAAGATGTTCTGACGGGCCAGGATGATCTGCCGGTCGCGCGGCAAGGACCAGTTGACCTCCCGGTAGCCCATGGCGCACTTATTCGAGCCGCTGAGGAAATACCAGTCGGGGACGTTGAGATAGATCCCGCGCCCGCGGCACCAGTGGTAGAAGTCGGTGATCCGCGTCCATTGGGCCCACTGCGAGTCGGCCAAGCCCCGGTGCCCGGGGTGGACGGTCGAGGCGCAGACATCACCCGGATAGGAGCCGTCGTGTTCAAGAAGGTCGAAGCCCGTCCGTTCGAAAAACGTCCGAAGCTTGCGGAAATACTCATGGCCCCAGGCGCTTTCGAGGCAGGGCGAATGGCCGAAGGCGGCCCCGCCGGGCCGGCCCGTCTTCGGGTCGATGACATCGGTCTCGTCGTCGATCCGGCGTGAGGCCAGGAGCGAATAGCCGCCGATCTCGACGCCGCGGCCGTGGGCATAATCGGCCAGCTCGCGGAGACGGTCCAGGACTGCGGGGTCTTCGCCCTCCATGTCAAGGCCGCTGCCGAAGCTGAGGACGATCATCTCGAAGCCCGTCGCGGCGCATTGGTCGACGGCCTCCTTGACGACGCCGGGCTCGACCGACTTCAGGTGCATCAGGACGGGGTTCTCGGTCACCCACGGGGCGATCGTTCTGTACATGCGCCGCAGCGCCAGGCCGCGCCGCTCCCGGTCCGTGGAGTCGAACAGGAGCTCGAAGGTCGTGAACGACTCGAACCGCCCTCCCGGCGGCACGACGGCGCCAGGACCGACCGGAGGCCTGGATTCAAGGAGACAGGGCGTTTTCAGCTCGTAATTGACCTGCGACGTGTAGGAGGGGTCGCGGGTCCAGAATGTGGTTTTCGCGGCCGTCTGGGGGGAGTCGGCGAGGAAGGCGAGATCGCTCTCGACGTGGAGCCCCTGAGGTTCCCAGGCCTCCGGCGTGTTGACCGACGATTCGGGCTCCGCCGCGGCCAGGATCTCTGCACAATAGGTGTCCAGGCGGATCGAGGCTGCATCCGAGTTTTCGATCTCGAGCCTTTTCGCCAGAAGCGGGAGGCCATCGTAGAGCTCGTAGACGATCGAGACCCGGGGCCCATGCGTCAGCGAGGCCGGAGGATCGAAACGAAGCACGAGCCGGATACCCGGAGGCGGCCAGGGCCGGTCCTCCGCGGGGCGCTTGCGCATCCATCCGAAGCGCTCGGTGATCGGCCCCGTTTCATAATCGCGGAAGCGGTAGGCGCCGGGATCGGAGGTCATGGAGGGGAGCCAGGATCCCAAGAGGTAGCCCTGTTCCGGCTGGCCGAGAAGACCGCCGATATCATAGGCTTGTCCGTCCAGGACGATCGAGGCCTCCGGGCGGACGGCGCGAAGGACAGCTTCTCCCGTGGCCAAATTGAGAAGATCGACGCTCGCGGCGTTCGGCGAAAGGCGAAGAGTGCGGCGGACGAGTCCGTTCTCGAGGTGAAGCGTGGACGGATCATTCGGATCGACCCGGACCTGGGCCCGAAAGGGGGCCGGATCGACAAGCCAATCGAAAGCCGCTCCCGTCGTGGCGCCCTTTTTCACGGAGGGTCCTGAGCAGGCGCAAATGAGAAGCGCTCCCAGCATGAGCGCCAGGAAAGCGACTTTCGG
>JADGNU010000249.1 GCA_017883305.1 Candidatus Aminicenantota bacterium
CCCTCCAATACCGGGAAAAGGCCGGATCCAAGCGGGCCTCCATGGTCAGGAGGATGCGGGCGCGGACGAACGAATTCCTGGCCACCATTCTGATCGGCAACACCCTGGTCAACGTGGCCGCGTCGGCTATTGCGACGTCCCTCTGTATCCGCCTGATCCCGAATCAGGGCCAGGCCGTCCTGGTCGCGACGTTGGGCACGACCCTGATCGTCCTGATCTTCGCCGAGACGACCCCCAAGACCTTCGCCGCGCAGAACCCGGTGAAGACGGCCCTCGGTCTCAGCTATTCGGTGCGCGGCCTCATGATCGCTCTCTACCCTCTGGTCAAGGCCATCTCCTTCGTGACCGGCTTTCTCATCCCGGGTTCGCGCGGGCGGGACGCTTACGCCTCCCTCCAGCTCAACGAGGAGGAGACCCGCATCGCCATCCGCGCCGGGGCCCGCGGACTCTCGGGCCTGCGCCGCCGGATCGTCTCGGGCGCCCTCGACATGGGCTCCCGCCCGATCAAGGAGATCATGGTTCCCCGCCCCGAGATCAAGGCCATCGAGATCGACTCCCCGCGGCAGGACGTGCTGAACACGATCCGCTCGGCCGGCTATTCCCGGTATCCCGTCTACAGAGGCCGGCTCGACAGTGTCGAAGGCATCATCTACGGCAAGGATATCGTCACTTATCTTATAGACAACAAAGAATTTGCAATAAAAGACATCCTCCGCTCGGCGCTCTTCGTGCCGGAATCCGCCTCGCTCGAGAAGGTCCTCCGTCAAATGCAGGACAAGGCCGTCCACATGGCCCTCGTCGTCGACGAGTACGGCAACGTCGACGGCCTGGTGACGCTCGAGGACATCATCGAAGAGATCGTCGGCGAGATCCAGGACGAGCATGACGACCAGGCCGGATCCTGGTACACCCGGCTCGACGGCGGGCGCACCCTCATCGCCGGCGCCGCCCCAATCAAGGACGTCAACGCCCTCGTCGATCTGCACATCCCGGAAAAGAAATATTACACGACCCTGGCGGGCTTCTTCCTCTCCCTCTGCGGCCGCCTGCCGCGGGAGAAGGACGCGTTCGATTTCGGCGGCTTCCGGCTGACCGTCGAGAAGATGACCAAGCGCCGCATCGCGCTCATCGAAGTCGCGCCGCTCCCCCCGCAGGGAACGCCCGAGCCATGAAGAACGTCGCCCTCAACAAGACCGTCTCCCACGACTACATCATCCTCGAGACTTTCGAGGCGGGCCTGGCCCTCGTCGGCAGCGAAGTGAAATCGGTGCGGGCCGGACGGATCAGTCTCAAGGAATGCTACGCCGAGGTCCGCGGCGGCGAGGTCTTCCTCGTCAAGTGCCACATCAGCCCTTACGAGCCGGCCAACATCTTCAACCACGACCCGCTCCGGGACCGCAGGCTCCTGCTTCACCACCGTGAGATCAAGCGTCTCACGGGCAAGACCCAGGAAAGAGGGCAGACCATCGTCCCGATCCGCGTCTACATCGGCGACAAAGGGAAGATCAAGATCGAGATCGCTCTCGCGCGGGGCAAGAGGGAACACGAAAAGCGCGAGGCCATCAAGAAGAGGGACACGGACCGGGAGATCCGGGCCGCGCTCAAGAACCGGTCGCGCTGAAGGCCGCGGCCAGCCGGATCGCTTCCTCCATGCTCCGGGCGTCGGCGACGCCTTTCCCAACGATATCGAAGGCCGTGCCGTGGTCCGGCGAGGTCCGGACGAAGGGCAGCCCGAGGGTGACGTTGACCCCGGTAGCGAAGGCCGTCAGTTTGAAGGGGATGAGCCCCTGGTCGTGGTAGAGGGCGACGGCGACAGTGTCTTTTTTTCCCTGGGCCTGCAGGAAGACGGTGTCGGGAGGGAAGGGCCCGGCTACGGATATCCCCTCCGAAAAGGCCATCTCCAAGGCCGGACGGATCTCGTCGATCTCCTCCCGGCCCAGGTGACCGTCCTCCCCGGCGTGGGGATTCAGTCCGGCCACGAGGAGCCGGAACGGCCCGCCCGGGATCCTCTCGAGCCCCCGGCGGAGCGACCGCAGAAAATCGATGAGTGCGTCCTTGCGGACCGCCGCGACGGCTTCGCCGAGCGGCCGATGGTGGCTGAAAAGCGCGACCTTGAGTTTGTCCGACCAGAAGGCCATGATGGCGCCCGGGTAGAGCCGGGCCAGATACTCGGTATGGCCACGGAAAGGGTGCCCGGCCAGGGCCCAGGCGGCCTTTGAGATGGGGGCGGTGACGACGGCCTGAAGCCGGCCGGCGCGGGCTTGCTCCACGGCTGTCTCGAAAGAGCGGAACGAGGATTCGCCATTCGCGGCCGTGACCCGTCCGGAGATCACCGGACCGGCAGGCCCGGGCACCGCGTCAAGGAATATGCCGGGTTCGGGGGGAAGCTCCGGCCGCCAGTTCTGGGCCGCGATCCTGAGCCCGAGCCGCTCTTCCTCGGCGGCGATGACGCGGGGATCGGCGAAGACGACATAGGCGGCCTCGGGAAGTCCTCGGGCCCGGGCAAGCGTCTTGACGACGACCTCGGGCCCGATACCGCCCGGGTCTCCGGCCGTCACCCCGATCGAGGGGAGAGTCATGCCTTGTCCGGGGGGGCTCCCTCGGACTCGGGGACGTCCGCCGCCTTGTAGATGCAGCGGATGCTCGACTTGTAGATGAGGAGGTTGGGGGCGCCTTCGCGGTTGAGCTTGATACAGTTCCGGTCGTACCACTCGATGTAGCCCTCGACGATCTGGCCGTCCGTGTAGACCACGGCCATGGGCGTCTTCTTGTTCATCTGCTTGAGGTAGTAGTAGCTCTCCGCGAAGGTGTCGGTCGGGGGGTGCATCCGCTTGTGGGCCGCTTCCTTCTCCCGTTCCTTGTCCTGGCTCATGCGTTCCTTGATCTCGGTGAGATTGGGCCGAATGAGTTTTCTGTTCATGGAAAATTCTCCAACAGCTGGGTTGGATGGGGTCGATGACCCTTTGAATCAAGGATAGCACAGCGCGGAACTGAATGCAAGTCAATCGCTTGGAGGCGTCGGGGAAGAAAAAAAAACCCCGTCCTGGGTGGGAGCATCTTCCGCTCCCACTCAAGACGAGGGCTCGGTTTCGCCGGATGGGGCGCCGGCCTTATTTGAGGCCAGGCGTGTATTCGATCAGGTTGATGTTCCTCGACTGGAGGTTCGTCCCCATCGACCTTTCGAGGGCCGCGATGGAGACGTTGTAGGAGACGATGGCGTTGAGCTCGGAGATCCGCGCGGTGGCCAGGTCCCTTTGGTAGGTCAGGACGATGTAATTGGTGCTCTGGCCGACCCGGAACTTCTCCTCCTCGCCGGCGAGCTTTTGCTCGGCGAGCTCCCGGGCCTTGGTGTAGGCGAGGATCCTCTTGTAGTTTGCTTCGACTGCGCGGACGGAGTTCTTGATCTCGAGATAGATCTCGTCCTTCTGGTTCTCGAGGTCCAGCATGTCCTGACGCAGGCTCAGCTTGGCCTGGGCCACGGCGGCCCGCGAGAACACGTCGGCCAGGGGGAGGCTGAAGGTCAGGCCCATGTTCCAATTGGGATACGTGAACTTGAATGTTTGTTTGACGGCTCCCGTGATGCCGCCGGGGACGGTGTGATCGATGACGCCAAGCAGAGGGTCCCCGACATAAAAAATCCGCGTCCCGTCGATGCCCGGGCTGGAATAAGACGCCGAGAGGCTGAGATCGGGCAGGGCTTGGTTCTTGGCGTACGAGACGTTGAGCTGGTCGGTCGCGAGGCCGAACTGGGCGATCTTCAGCTCCGTGCGGTTCTGGATGGCCGCGGCCAGGGCCTCGTCCAGATTGACCTCTCTCATGACGTAGGTCGGTTTGTCCTTCGGCACCAGGGCGGTGATAGCCTTGTCTTCCTCTCCGGTGATGTGGAGCAGGAGCTTCAGCTGATCCTCGTTGCTCTTGATCTGCGTCTCGGCCTGGATCAGGTCGGCCTCGCGGGTGGCCACCTCGGCCTGGGCGCTGAGGACCTCGATCGGCGCGAGGGTGCCGACTTCGACCGAGCGCTGATTCTTATCGAGCAGATCTTGGGCCAGCTTGAGCGATTGGCGCCGCACGTCGAGGTTCTCGATGCTGTAGACCAGGTTCCAGTAAGCGCTCTCGACGTTATAGACCGTGGTCATCAGGGTGGCCCTGAGGTTCTCTTCGGAGACCCCCAGGTTGTTCTTGGCCACCAGGATCTCGCGGCGGTTGATCTTGAGCCCAAAGTCCCTGAGAAGCGGCTGGCTGAGGTTGAACGAGAGCGTCGTTCCATAGCGCGGATCGATCGTGATGCCTCTCGTATTCGTCGTCGTCCGATAGCCGGTGAAGC
>JADGNU010000250.1 GCA_017883305.1 Candidatus Aminicenantota bacterium
TCCATCCCCACGGGCCGGACGAGGGTCCCCACGACCCCGACCACGAGCACGTCCACCAACATGCCCACACCCACACGCACGAGCTCGCCGAGCACGCCCATCCCCATGGCGAGGTCCCCAAGAAGGCCAACATCACGCCCTGGGTCCTGTTCACGATCTTCGTCTTCGGCCCCTGCGAGCCGCTCATCCCCCTGGTCATGTACCCCGCCGCCCGCCATAGCACGGCCGGGGTCGTCCTCGTCGCCGCGGCCTTCGGCGTCGTGACGATCGCGGCCATGCTCGTCATCATCGCCGCTGCGTCGCTCGGCGTGAGCTTCGTCCGGCTGGGCAAGCTCGAGCGCTATTCCCACGCCCTGGCCGGCCTGGTCATCTTCATCTCCGGCCTGGCCGTCCAATTCCTCGGCCTCTAAACCAGGGCCATTCATGAAAACGCCGTGTTATTCCATCAAACCTGAAGCCCTAAGACCGGCGTTTTCACCCTTCGGGCAAGCCGATCCGGCCGCATCTGCTGCGTTGCAAAGGGTTCGCAGTACTCCGAGTACAGCTTCACCCTTTGACGCCTTGCATCTGCAGCCGTCTCGGCTCGTGAATAGCCCAGGTTAGGGGGGGCCCATGACGTTCATCGCCGACTGCATGCTCGGCCGGCTGGCCAAGTGGCTCCGGATCCTGGGCTTCGACGTCCTCTACTTCTCCAAGGCCGAGGACCCGGACCTCGTCGCGATCGCCCGGCGCGAGGGGCGCATCCTCCTGACCCGGGACACGGGGCTCATCGAGCGGACGGCCAAGCGCCCCGACCGCCTCTTCATCCGCAGCGACGACTGGGAGGACCAGGTCGTCCAGGTCCTCGACGAATTCGAGCTCTGGGACAAGGTCCGCCCGAACACGCGCTGCATCGCCTGCAATCTCCCGCTCAAGCCCTTGAGCCGCGAACGGGCCAGGAACCTCGTCACGCCCTATGTCTGCGAACACGCAGGCTCGTTCGCGATCTGCCCCGGCTGCGATCGCGTCTTTTGGCAGGGCACCCACTACGGCGACATGGAGAGAAAGATCGAGAAGCTCCTCGAACGGCGCGGCCGATCCCTCACCGGCTGATGGCGCCGAGGATTGACTTTCGAACCCGCTTCCGATACTAAGAACCCAGACTCCGACTTGGTCTCCCCAGGAGAATCCGCCGAGAGGAGGGATCGTGCGCCCTGATCAAAGAACCCGTTTTGGACTGGCCTTGCTCCTGATCTTGAGTCTTTCCGGCCTGACCGCCGGCTCCGACACGAGCCCGTATTCGAAGGACGAGCTCTTTCGCCCCGGGGCGGTCCGCACGTTCGAAGGGCGGACCCTGAACGAGGTCGCCTTCCCGCTCGGAGGCATCGGCACGGGGACGATCTCGCTCGGCGGGCGCGGCGACCTTCGCGACTGGGAGATCTTCAACCGGCCCGGCAAGGGCGTCCACATGCCTTTCACCTTCTTTGCCCTGTACGTCGAACAATCCGGGACGAAATTCGTCCGCGTTCTCGAGGGCCCGGTCGAGCCGCCTTTCACGACCGGCTTCGGCTTCCGCCGCTCCTTCGTGCCCGGCCTGCCGCGCATGGAGAAAGCCCGGTTCAAGGGCGAATATCCTTTCGCCGAAGTCGAGCTTTCCGACAGCCAGGTCCCGCTCGAAATCCGGCTCGAGGCCTTCAATCCGCTCATCCCCTTGGAGCCGGACGACTCCGGCATCCCGGCCTTCATCGTTCGCTTCCGGGTGAAGAACACCGGTTCCGCCCCGGCCAAGATCACGATCGCCGGCTCCGTCATCAACCCGATCGGCTACGACGGCATCGGTCAAGTCGACGGTCTCGGCAACGACAAGTTCGGCCAGAACGTCAACGAGATCAAAAAGACGTCCACGCTCCGCGGCCTGGCCATGTCCTCGCGCAAGGTCAAGCCCGAGGAGGCGGCCTTCGGAACGATGGCCCTCACCACGCCCTGGCCCGAGGTCACTTATCTCACTCACTGGGTCCGCGGCGATTGGTGGGACGACCTCCAAATCTTCTGGGACGACTTCACCGCGGACGGCAAGCTCCAGGACTTGGCCGAGGTCTCTCCTTCGCCCGACAAGCAGACCGACGTCGGGACGCTCGGGCTCATGGCGACCATCGCCCCCGGCGAGGAGGTCGTGCTGCCCTTCATCCTGTCCTGGGATTTCCCCAACTTCATCAACTATTTCGACGTCGTGCCCGAGCAGCGCGGCCGTATCTTTAAAAATCATTATGCCGCCAAGTACGCCGATGCCTGGGCCGCCGCCGAGTACCTCCAAGCCAACCTCGGCCGCCTCGAGAAGGATAGCCGGGCCTTCCACGACGCGTTCTTCGCGACAACGCTGCCGCCCTACGTTCTCGACGCCGTTTCCAGCCAGGCCGCGATCATCCGGACGACGACCGGCTTCCGGCTCGAAGGCGGGAACTACTTCGGATTCGAGGGCTGCGGCGACCAGGGCGGTTGCTGCCCTCTCAACTGTGCCCACGTCTGGAACTACGCCCAGTCGTTAGCCTTCCTCTTCCCCTCGCTCGAGCGGACCATGCGCGAGACGGATTTCCTCAACAACGTCAAGCCCGACGGGGCCATGGTCTTCCGCACGTCGCTGCCGCTCGGGAGCGGCGTCCTTTGGGACTTCAAGTCCGCCGCCGACGGCCAGCTGGGCCGCATCATCAGCCTCTACCGGGACTGGCAGATCTCGGGCGACACGGCCTGGCTCAGGAAGCTCTGGCCTCAGGCCAAGAAGGCGCTCGATTACGCCTGGAAAGGATGGGATGCCGACCGCGACGGGCTGATCGAGGGCGAGCAGCACAACACCTACGACATCGAGTTCTTCGGCCCGAACAGCATGATGGGCGGTTTCTATCTCGGCGCTCTCAAGGCCGGCGCGGCGATGGCCGCGGCCGCGGGCGACATCGTCTCGGCCAAGGCTTACTTGGCCATGTACGACAAGGGCCGGGTGGCCTACGACAGCACGCTCTGGAACGGCGAGTACTACGTCCAGAAATACGCCCAGGTCATGGAGAAGAAATATCAGTACGGCGAGGGCTGCCTCTCCGACATGCTCCTCGGCCAGTGGCTGGGCATGGTCTCGGGCCTCGGCCGCTACCTCCCGGCCGAGCGGATCCAGTCGTCCCTCCGGTCCATCTTCAAGTACAATTTCCTCAACGATTTCCGGAACTTTTCCAACGTCCAACGGACCTACGCCCTCAACGACGAGAAAGGCCTGCTCCTCTGTTCGTGGCCGAAGGGAGGACGGCCGCCGCTGCCCTTCCCGTACTCCGACGAGGTCTGGACGGGCATCGAGTACCAGGTCGCCTCGCACCTCATCTACGAAGGGCTCCTCGAGGAGGGGCTGAGCGTCGTCAAGGCCGTTCGTGACCGCTATGACGGCTTCCGCCGCAATCCCTGGAACGAGGTCGAATGCGGGCATCATTATGCCCGGGCGATGTCGTCCTGGGGCGTCCTGCTGGCCCTTTCGGGTCAGACGTATTCGGGGCCCGAGATGAGGATCGGCTTCGACCCGAAAATGAACGCGGACGATTTCCGGACGGTCTGGACCGCCGGGTCGGGCTGGGGGACCTATGCCCAAAAGGCCGAAACAGGGAAAGGGATGACGGCCACCCTGGAGGGCCTCAGCGGAGCGCTCGACCTCAAAGAGCTCGACTTCGCCTTGCCGCCGGCGGCAGCCGGGAAGAGCATCCGTTCGGTCAAGACCTTCCATACAGGCTCCCCGGCCGCCGCATCGGTCCGCAAAGAGGGCGATACGGTCCGGATCATCTTGACGAAGCCCGTCCGGGTCGAGCCGGGCAAGCCGCTGACGCTGGCCATCGCCTTTTGACGACAGGAGTCAGGTCAAGAGCTTCTTTTCCAGCTCGATAAGGTGAAAGCTGGGATCGGGGCCACCGACGAGACGTCGGATCTCTTGAAAGCCGAGATCCTTATACAATCGTACGGCCGGAAGAAAGAAGGGGTGTTCGCTCGTCGTCACTCGGGCCAGACGGATCTTCCTGGTCCTGAACCTCCTGAGGATCTCGAAGATCTGCAGTCTTCCGAAGCCCTGGCAACGATATTCCGGCAGGACGCAGTTCTGACCGACGATGGCGTACGACGGACCGGGCCGAGGATCGTAGGAGGCCAGGCCGACGGGCTTGCCTTCATGGCAGCTGACGAAAACGCATTTTCCCACGGTCTCCGGATGGGCGAAGGCTTGCCGATCGAAATCTTCCCATTTCTCGCGCTCGCGGCCCCAAGGATCCGGCCATTTCTCCACAAGCTCGACGTAGCTTCGGCCGATGATGTCCGCCA
>JADGNU010000053.1 GCA_017883305.1 Candidatus Aminicenantota bacterium
TTCGAGCTTGTGGCCGAGATGGGGGATAAGCCGTGCTTTCTCTATCGGGATCCCTCTCAGTCCCTCCTGGAGAGCCTGCCGCCGGACCCGCTTCAGATGATCCAGGCGACGGAGCTCCTGTTCTTCTCGGCACTCTTCAGCGCCGAGGACGGCGATGTCAACGGTGCGATCAATAAGCTCATCACGGGCCTGAAGTTCACTCCCCTCGCGGCCCGGGAAGGGACGCTTATCGCGTTCCTCATTTCATTGGCCGAGACCCGCATCCTCTCCCAGCCCCTCGGGGAGATTTGCCGCGGGAGGGCCCTGGACGACGGGGATCTCGTCCGGCTGATGAGCATTCAGGACAACGGCCCGTGGCGGGACCGGCTGGCGGCCGCGTTCCGCGGCGAGAGGGTTCTTTTCGTCGAAGTCGGCGGCTATAGTCTCAAGGGAAGCTTCGAGGACCTCGGTTCCATCTTCGAAGGTCCGAGCTGGTGGAGGAACCTCGGGCTCTGGATCGTCCGGCCCCTCCTTAAGAGGGATATGCGCCAAGCTTTGCCGAGCTTCGAATTTCTCGAGACCCAGGCGAAAGTCCCCTACTATCAGAGCCGCGAGGTCCTGAGGGCCCGCGACCTGCAGATCAAGGAACGGCCTTGGTACGCGTTCCTGTCCAAGATGTTGCTCGGCAATTCCGAGACGGCCTTCATGAAGGAGGCTCAGCTCGAAGCGATCATGCTTGCCTCACGGGCCGGGCTGGCTTGCCGGCTTTACAAGAGCCGGAATGGAAGCTACCCGGAGACGCTCGATGCTCTCGTTCCGGGCATCCTGACCGAAGTCCCCATCGATCCTTTCACGGGCAAGCCCCTTGTCTACCGCCGCGAAGGGGAGGGGTTCATCATCTACAGTCTCGGCTCGAACCAGAAGGACGATGGCGGTCGGTCGACCTATATGATCACCCAGCTCGTTATGGACAAGGACGACGACTGGACCTGGAAGGAAGACAAATGAAAGCCGAAAGCATCCCGTATCATGCCATCGATTGGGGCTTGGTTCCGAGAACGGAACACAAGGGCGAGACGGGGACATCGTTCTGGCGGACGCAGCAGTTCGCCGGGTTGAGGATCCGCATCGTCGAATATTCCCAAGGCTACCTGGCCGACCACTGGTGCCAGTTGGGGCATGTCGTTCATTGCCTCGAAGGGGATTTCGTCAACGAGCAGGAGAACGGAGAGAGGACCCTTATGACCAAGGGGATGACCTATGTCGTCTCCGATGGTGCGAGCTCTCACCGCTCCCGGACAGAGCACGGGGCGACGCTCATGATCGTCGACGGGGACTTCCTGAAGGCGGAATGACGACGCGTCAGTAGACGCAGGCGCGCGCCGCCTCGGCGTAGATCCGGATGTTCTCGGGCGGCGTCTCGAAGAAGTGGTCGCAGCACGACAGAATGTAGCCGCCGTCGCCGCCGACCTTCTCAAAAAGCTCCCGGACCTTGGCCCGGATCGTCTCGGGTGAGCCTTCTGTCAGGACGTTGAACTGGTCGAGCCCGCCGATGAGGGCCAGGCGCCCGCCGATCTTGGCCTTGAACTCCCACGGCTCCTGGTTGCCCCCGATCGACGGCGGGGCCAGGGTCTCCGAGACGTCGCAGCCGTTGGCCACGATGTGCTCCTCGATGCCCCGCGTCCCGCCGCAGGTGTGATAGACGATCTTGAACCCGAGGGCATGCAAAGCCTCGTGCATCTTCCGGTCGTAAGGCAGGCAGTATTCGGCGTGGAGGGCGGGGGAGATGAGCGTCGATGACGCGGCTCCGCCGCCCGTCTCGATGAGGTCGAAGCGGGCCCCCTTCATGGACTCGATGAAGCGCAGCTTCTTTTCGAGCAGGACGCGCAGGAGCTCGTGGACCCAGCCGGGATCGTCGAACGTCCTGAGAATGAGGCCCTGGACGTCGATAAGGCAGGCGGCATGCTGCCAGCAGCCGGCCTGGTCGCCCCAGACGAAACCGCGCAGGACGCCGCCCTCACCGACCGCATCGTAAGCCCGGCTGACGGGGGCGGGGTCGAGCCGCGGCACGGGCATGTATTTCTCGATGAGCCGGATGTCGTCGTCGTGCTTGATCAGGTATTCCGAGACCCATGTCGTCATCCGGTTGCCTTCGATCTTATAGGTGAGGGTCCCGCCCGGCGTCGTGATCGTGTGCTTGGAGAGCCGGTGATCGGGGTCGGCGCTCAGGACCTCTGCTTCGTCCCGCCAATCGGGCGTCGAGAATTTCGTGAAGTCGGCGTCGGTGAGCCAGAACTGGCCCATGTCCTGGAAGTACTGGATCGACGCGTCGAGCCCGAACTTCCGGAACGCCTCGAGATCGCTCGCGCCTCCGAGGAAAGTGTCGAGATGATACTTTTGCCACTGGTGGACGGTCACCGGCAGCCGGTCGGGTTTCCCCCTGGCCAGGGCGCGGAGCATGCGTTCTTTGGAGGTCACGCCCGGATTATAGGCCCCTCGTGACAGCGGGTCAACGCGGCGCTCGTTGGCACCCGCCGCGATTTGCTTTTTAGAACGCGTTCCATTAAAAGAAAGGAACGAAGGAGGCCCCCATGACCCTCGCGAAGTCCCCTCGTGCCCTCAGATGCGCCCTCGCCGTGATGATGGTGGCGGCCGTCGCCGCTTCGATCGCATGTTCTGGAAAGGCCCCGGCGCCCGCGCCGTCCGCGACGACCGGGTCGGCCGCCGCAGAAAAGCCGACGGTGCCGCTCCTCGCGGAAGATACGGTGCGCCTTTCGAACGATCCGGCCAAGACGGAGATCTTCCGGGACGCCGGCCTCGGGCTTTTCATTCACTGGGGCCCGAACAGCCAGGTGGGTACCGAGATCTCCTGGCCGCTCTTCAACGCCTCGGACGACTACATCAGGAAATACTATGGCCTGGCCGAGACCTTCAATCCGACGGAGTTCGATCCCGCCGCTTGGGCCCGGTTGGCCAAGCTGGCCGGCATGGAGTACGTCGTCTTCACCGCCAAGCACCACGACGGCTTCTGCATGTTCGATACCGATTACAGCGATTTCAAGATCACCCGGACGCCGTATGGAAAGGATATCGCGGCCATGATCGCCGGCGCCTTCCGCAAGGAAGGGCTACTTGTCGGGTTCTATTATTCGCCGGGTGATTTCCGTTACCAATGGACGACGGGCCAGCGCACCGGCCACATCTATGAGCCCGGCTTCGCGAGCACCGCCCTCTTCGGCCCGAAGCAGAAGAATTTCCTTGATTACGAACGCGGCCATATCGAAGAGCTCCTGACCCGCTATGGCGACATCTTCATGCTCTGGTTCGACGGCAAGTGCGAGCCGCTCAAGAAGCACGCCTGGCGCGTCCGCCAGGATGTCTTCATCAGTCGCGGCGAGATCCCGACCCCGGAGCAGGAGATCCCCGGCAAGGCCTCCGACCAGGCCTGGGAGAGCTGTCTGACGACAAGCTATCAGTGGTCGTATCTCCCCGGGGCCGTCGTGCGGCCGTCGTCTGAGATCATCGAGAACCTCGTCCACATCCGGGCCCGCGGCGGCAATATGCTGCTCAACATCGGACCGCGCCCGGACGGGCGGATCGCCCCCGCCGACGAGGACGTCCTTCGCGACCTCGGCCTGTGGATGATGCTCTACGGCGAGGCGGTTCGGGGAGTTCGCCCTTGGAGCGTCACCAACGAAGGCGACGTCTGGTTTACCCAGAAGCGGGCCGAGGGGACGGTCTATGCTCTGGCCGTGCTCCAGGACAATGCCAAGACCCTTCTTCTCAAGTCCGTCTCCGCGACCCCCGGGACCAAAGTGACCCTCCTCAGCCAGGAAGGGGAGTTGCCCTGGGAGCAAACGCCGGCGGGCTTAAAGATCACCGTGACCCGCAAGCAAACCATCCGCCTGATCAAAGCCAAACCGGCCCCGGGCGGCCGGGAGGAGACGAGCGACATTCAGCGGCTGACCTGGGGACTCGAAGCGCCTGTCGCCGTCAAGATCACCGCCGCTGCACCCGTGGCTGGCCCCGGACGAGGAGCCGCGAAATGAGGCTCAAGACAGCCGCCTGGGTCGTCGTTCCGCTCGCCGCCGCCATCGCCGCGACGGTCATGATCCCGAAGATGTCCGCAAGCGCGGCCGGACATGTCGAACGGTACGGCATGGTCATCGGCCTCAAGCCGGACAAGATCGAATACTACAAGCAGCTCCACGCCGCCGCCTGGCCCGGCGTCCTGGCCAAGATCAGGGAGTGCCATATCCGCAACTACTCGATCTATCTCCGCGAGGTCGAGAAGGGCCAATACCTGTTGTTCTCGACGTTCGAATACGCCGGCGACGATTTCGAGGCCGACATGGCCCGGATGGCGGCCGATCCCGAGACTCAGCGCTGGTGGAAGGAGACCGACCCCTGCCAGTCGCCGATCGCGACGCGCCGCGACAAGGAGTTCTGGAGCCGGATGGAAGAAGTCTTCCACCTGGACTGAGGACGGGATGAACGGCGCCTCGCGTCTGTCCATGTCCGGGCTGGACGTGGCCCTCATCGCGGTCTATCTCGCCGGCATCGTCGGCCTCGGGCTCTGGGCTTGGCGGCGGCGCCGGACGAAACAGGCCTCGAGCGCCCAGTATTTCCTCGCCGGAGGGTCCTTGCGCTGGCCGGTCATCGGCCTGGCGCTCTTCTCGACCAACATCTCGACCATCCACCTGGTCAGCCTGGCCCAAGAGGGCTATGTCAACGGGCTGGCCTACGGGAATTTCGAATGGATGGCCGCCTTCCTTCTTATCGTATTGGCGCTCGTCTTCGCGCCCTTCTATATCCGGGCGCGGGTGGCGACCCTGCCGGACTTCCTGGAGAAGCGCTATTCGCGGGCCAGCCGCGACTGGCTGGCGGTCCTGTCCATCATCTCGGCCATTTTCATCCACATCGGCTTCTCCCTCTACACGGGCGCCGTCGTCCTGCGGGGCTTGTTCGGGATCGACATCAACACCAGCATCCTCGTCACAGCCCTGCTCACGGGCCTGTACACCATCGTCGGCGGCCTCCTGGCCGTGGTCGTGACGGAATCGGTCCAGACCATCGTCCTCATCCTGGGCTCCGCCTGTGTCCTCGGTTTCGGGCTGGTCCGGATCGGCGGCTGGGAAGGCCTCGTCGCCGCGGTCGAACCCGTCAAGCTGACCGTCTTGCGCACAGCCGCCGAGACGCCGAGCCTTCCCTGGTACGCGGTCTTCCTAGGCTACCCGATCATCGGCCTTTGGTACTGGTGCGCCGACCAGACCATCGTCCAGCGCGTCCTGGGGGCCAAGGACGAGCGCAACGCCCGGCTGGGGCCGCTGTTCGCCGGGTTCATCAAGATCCTGCCCGTCTTCCTGTTCGTCCTGCCCGGGCTTATCGCCTACGGTCTCGTCCGGCAAGGCGCACTCCCGGCCCCGGAGAGCTCGGCCGACGTCTATTCGCTTCTCATCAACAACATCCTCCCTGCCGGGATCAAAGGCATCGTCGCCGCGGCGCTCCTCGCCGCCCTGATGAGCACGGTGTCGGGAGCTCTCAATTCCATCGCCACCCTGTTCACTCTCGACATCTACAAGCGCTGGCGTCCCCGGGCCTCCGAGAAGCGCCTGACCTCGGTCGGACGCCTGGTCACGTTCGCCGGGATGGTCGTGGCCATCCTCTGGTCGCCGATGGTCAGCCACTTCCAGAGCCTGTTCCAGGGGATCACCGCCGTCATCTGTTACATCGCGCCGCCGATCACCGCGGTCTTCATCTGGGGCGTCCTGTGGAAGAAGGCCTCCGCGGCCGCGGCCCAGGCGACGCTCATGATCGGCTCGGCCCTCGGCCTGGTCGTTTTCTTCCTCGACTGGTTCAAGGGGACGACGGGCTGGGCGGTCCCCTCGATGATGGCCACCTTCTATCTCTTCCTCGTCTGCTCGGCGGTGATGGTCGTCGTCTCTCTTCTCCGGCCGCACGTCCACACGGCCGAAAGCGAGAAGCTCGTCTGGGCGCACCCCATCGACGCGCTCAAGGGGGCTTGGGGACCGGGGATCCTGGACTACCGGCTCGTGTCGCTGGTCCTGTTCCTGGCGATGGTCGGCCTTTACGCCGTCTTCGGCTGATTCGGCCGCTGGCCGGACGTCAAAAGTGGCTTCGTCCGCTTGTCACGGTGTCCGGGCTGTGCCATAATGACCGTGACGAACGGGCCGCCCCGACGTCCTTTTCGGGGAGGAATCAGATGGGCAACACGAGAACGGTTTGGGAAGGGGACATCGCACCGGATTTCACCCTCAAGGACCAGCACAACCGGGATTTCAAGCTGTCGGATCTCGCCGGCAAGCGGGTCCTCCTGTCGTTCCATCCGCTGGCCTGGACGCCGGTCTGTTCCCAACAAATGAAGGCGCTCGAATCCCTCAAGGCCGCGTTCGATTCCCTGCGGACGGTCGCCGTCGGCATCAGCGTCGATTCGTTCCCCTGCAAGCACGCCTGGGCCAAGGAGCTCGGGATCAAGGAGACGCGGCTTCTCTGCGATTTCTGGCCGCACGGCGCCGTGGCCCACGCCATGGGCCTGTTCCGTGAGGAGGACGGCTTTTCCGACCGGGCCAACCTCGTCGTCGACGAAAGCGGCCGGCTGGCGCTCATCAGGGATTACGAGATCTCCCAGCTTCCGGACTTCGAGGAGATCCTCGCCTTCCTGAAAAAGTGACGACCGGACGGCCGCGCGGGCCAAGCGGCCCGGCCAATCTCGAAAAGGGGGCTCTCCCATGGACGTCATTACGGCTATCGAGACCCGGCGGGCGACCCGCTCGCTAGCGCCGACCGAGATCACCGACGACCTCGTCCGCGACCTGGCCTCCCACGCCGGGCTTGCCCCGTCCTGTTCGAATAGCCAGCCCTGGCGGTTCGTTTTCGTCTTCGACCAGGCCAAACTCGAGGCCCTGAAGCCCGTGTTCAGCCGCGGCAATCAGTGGTGTCATGCCGCATCCCTCGTCGTCGCCGTCTTCAGCCGCAAAGAGGACGACGGTGTCATCCGGGACCGTGAATACTATCAGTTCGATACGGGCTTGGCCGTCGCTTTCCTGATCCTCCGGGCGACGGAGCTCGGATTGATCGCCCATCCCATTGCCGGTTATAACCCTGAAAAGGTCCGTGAGGTCTTGGGCATCCCGGTGGATTATCAGGTCATCACGCTCGTCAATATCGGGATGCGCGCCGCCGAGATCAACCCCACACTGAGTCCGGAGAAGCTCGAGGCGGAGGGAAAGCGGCCGGAGCGACTCCCGCTCGAACGGTTCGCTTTCATGAACAATTATGGCGGCTGATCGGATCCTTATCGCGGGCGCCTCAGGCTTCATCGGCCGGGCCCTCGTCCGTGAGCTCGCGGGGAAAGGTTACCGGGTCCTCGTCCTGACCCGGAACGCGGGCGCGAGCGGGGGCGGATTCCCCGACGGAGTCCTGATCGCGGAATGGGACGGCCGGACAGTCGCCGATTGGGCGCGCCACGCGGACGGGGCCCTGGCCATCGTCAATCTGGCGGGCGACAATCTCGCCCAAGGCCGCTGGACCCGGGCCAAGAAACGTCGCATTCTCGAGAGCCGGACCTCTCCGGGCGCCGCCCTCGTCGAGGCAGTCCGGCAAGCCCGGACGAAACCCCGCGTCTTCGTCCAGGCGTCGGCGGTCGGCTTTTACGGGAACTCCGGCGAGGCCGAGGTCGACGAAGGCTCACCCTCCGGGGCGGGCTTCCTCGCCGGGGTCGTCCGCGAGTGGGAATCCTCGACGCGTCCGGTCGAGGATCTCGGGGTCCGCCGCGTCATCATCCGGTCGGGACTCGTCCTGGGCCGCGAGGGCGGCGCCTGGCCGAGCCTCGTCCGGCCGTTCCGCTTTTTCGCGGGCGGTCCGCTCGGCGACGGGCGGCAATGGTTCTCCTGGATCGCCCTCGAAGACGAGGTTCGAGCCGTTCGTTTCCTTATCGAACACGGTGATCTCGGGGGGGTCTTCAACCTTGCGGCGCCTCAGCCGCTTCGGGAGCGCGAGCTCTGCCGCATCGTGGGGAAGAGCCTTCGAAGACCGTGCTGGTTCCACGTGCCGGCGTTCCTCCTCAAGCTCCTATTCGGGGAGAAGGCCGGCGAAACGCTCCTCGTGAGTCAGCGAGTTTTCCCGCGCCGGCTCGCGTCCGCGGGTTTCGTGTTCCGGCACCCCGGCGCCGCCACGGCCGTGGCGGCCCTCGTCAAACGAGGATCTCGCGCGGGATCTCGCGCATATTGAAGTTCGAGGCCATGCTGCGGCAGTAGGCCCCGGCGCAGAGGACCGCGAGAATGTCGCCGCTCCTGGGCAAGGGCATGGACCGCTCCCGGCCGAAGACGTCGCCTGTCTCGCAGAGGTTCCCAGCCACGGTGATCCGGGCCTGGCTCTCTCCGTCGATGCGGCTGGCGTTGACGATCTCGTGGTGGGCCGAGAGATAGATCGCCGGCCGGGGCACGGTGTTGAACGTGCCGCCGTCGACGCAGGCGAAGATATTGCCGTAGCTTTCCTTGACGTACTCGACGCCGAGGAGCAGGACGCCTGCGTCCCCCACCAAGTACTTGCCCGGCTCGATGGCCAGGGCCTTCGCCGAAAGCCCAGCTTTGGCCACGGCGTCGGAAAGATAGGCGATGTAGTCTTCGACCGGGAAGACGCCCCGGCTCTTGAGATAGCGTGGTCCGAACCCGCCGCCGAAGTCGATGAACTCGAGAGGGAACCCGGCTTTTTCGACTTCCCGGGCCTTGCGGACCATGCGGTCGACCGCGGTCTGGACCTTGCCGAAATCCTCGCGGACCCAGCCCGAGCCGAGGTGCTGGTGGAGGCCGACGGGACGGAAACCCAGCTTGCGGGCCCGGGTGAAGACGTCGATGACCTTTTTCGCCTCGACCCCGAATTTGATCGGCGTCCCGTCGGAGGAGCGCTTGCCCGCCGTGATGGCCTTGGCGTTGAAGCCCCGGCCGATGCCCGGGTTCCAACGGACGGACACCCGGATGGTCTGGCCCGGGAATTCGCGCTTGACCTCGCTCATGAGGTCGAGCTGTTCGGCGGCGTCGATGTTGACCGTCAGCCCGTCGACAGCGAAAACCGAGCGGAGGTCGGCCCGGCTGACGCTCGTCCCGGTGAACAGGATTCGCTCGGCCGGGAACCCGGCCTTGAGGGCCGTTTCGACTTCGCAGGGGGAAACCGCGTCGATCCAGGCGCCCCGCTTGCGGAGCAGCCGCAGGATGCCCCGGTGGGGGTTGGCCTTCATGGCGTAGCAGATGCGGGCCGGGAGCGCCGAATGTTGGGCGAAGGCGTCGTCGAGGCGCGCGTAAAGCTCGAGGATGCGGTCCTTGCCATAGACGTAGAGCGGCGTCCCGTAGAGTTCGGCCAGCTCGGCCGCTTCGCGGCCGGCGATCTGGAGCCGGTTGCCTCGGACAGAGACGAATTCCGTTTCCCACCAGTTCATGTCGGTTCTCCCTTGCCGTCGTTCCTGCCCCGGCCGTTCTTGTCGAAGAGGTCCATCTGGCCGGCCTGGATGGCCCGGACGATGTCCCTCAGGACGGGGTACTTTTCAAGTAAGAGGTCGGGGACGTCCACCTTGTCGCCGGTGATCATGTTCCGGATCTGGAGGGCGTTGGCCATGGCCTGTCCCCGGTAGTGGTTGTTCGTGATGACGTAGATCTTGCTGCTTTTGCTCCCCAGGTCCTTGATGCGCGTGATCCAACCCTCGAGCTCGTCCCGGGCATAGAGATAGTCGTAGCGATCGTCGCGTCCGGCGCTCTCGCGGAACCAGTTCTCGTAGTTGCGGCCGTGCAGGCGGACATAGGCGAAGTCGGTCGTCGTGCTGACGGCGGACGGCTTGATCGAGGCGTCGAAGAGGGGCTGGTCGATATTGCAGAAGGCGGCCCCGTTCGCGCGGAGAAGGTCATAGAAACCGGGCGCGTCCCAGCTCGCGTGGCGCACTTCGACAGCCAGCGGATAGCCGGTGAAGAGCTTGAGAAGGCGCTCGAGGTATCCGGCATTCTCGGGAGAGTTCCTGAAGGACCAGGGGAACTGGACGAGGAGGGCCGCCAGCCGGCCCTGGAGACGGACGAGGTCGGCGGCGAGGCGGATCTCGTCGACGTCCTTTGGCGTGAAACCCTCCCGGGCGTGGGTGAAGGCCTGGTAGAGCTTGAGGGACAGCAGGAAATCCGGGCGGCTCTCGATTCTCTTCAGCCAGGAACGGACCATGGCCGGCGGCGCGGGCCGGTAGAAGGTGCTGTTGACCTCGACGATGTTGATGAAGTCGGCGAGAAACGCGAGGGGATGGAAGCCGCGGCCCTTCGAGACCGGATAGACGATGCCTTCCCAGTCCTCGTAGCTCCAGCCGGCGGTGCCGACGTAATACTTGGCCATGAGTCCCTATTGTACCTTCGACCCGGGGAATTCACAATTCGCCCATCCACGGGAAAAATCCAACTTATCCCTGGAATCGTCGGCCGGCCGCGGAGGGGCCTCGGGAATCGTCTCCGTTCGCTGCGGTGATTTGGGACGCCTTCCCGGTCCGGAGCCGAGTAAAAGACTCCGCGTCTCCGTCCCGTGAAGTCTAAATCACCGCTCTATGCTCACTCCGACGATACTCCTCGACCCCTTCTCCCGCGGCCTTCGGTTCCCATCATAGCTTGTCGGACAAATGGGTAAGTTCCTGTTTTTTGCGGGCCATGATAATCTATCTCTCTGAGGACAAAATGAACGAGAAGACGGTCGATTACGCTGCGAAGATCAAGGGAGCCTACCAGCGGATCAAAGCGGATATTCGGAGGACGCCGGTCGAGTACTCCGAGCCGCTCAGCCGGGAGACCGGGGCGAAGGTCTATGTCAAGTGGGAGTGCGATCAGACGACCGGCTCCTTCAAGCTGAGGGGGGCGCTCAACAAGCTGCGGTCCCTTTCGCCGGAGGACCGGGCCAAAGGCGTCGTCTCGGCTTCGACAGGCAACCACGGCCTGGCCATCAGCCACGCTTCGCGTCTCGAAGGGATCGGGCTCAAGCTCTTTCTCCCCGAGACCGTCGCCGCCATCAAGAAGAAGCGGATCGAAGACCTGGGCATCGACGTCGAGGTCCGCGGCGCGAGCTGCGACAAGGCCGAGGCGATCGCCCGCGAATTCGCCGTCCGAACGGGCCGGGTTTTTGTCTCCCCCTATAATGACTGGGACATCGTCTTCGGCGCCGGCACGATCGGGCTCGAGCTTGCCGCCGACTTGGCCCGGTTCGACGACGTGCTCGTTCCGGTCGGCGGCGGCGGCCTCATCGCCGGGATCGCGGCCTATCTCAAGGCCGTCCGGCCGGGCGCGCGGACGATCGGTGTCGAGCCCGAGACCTCGGCCTTCATGGCCGCGTCTCTGGCCGCGGGCCGGCTCGTCGAGGTCGACGAGCGGCCGACGATCGCCGATGCCGTCGCCGGCGGCATCGAGCCCGGGTCGATCACCTTCCCGCTCTGCCGGGACTTCGTCGATGCGATCGAGATCGTGCCCGAAGCCCTGATCGCTCGAGCCATGGCCCTCGTCTTCGAAGGCCACGGCCGGATGATCGAGGGTGCCGGGGCCCTGCCCTTCGCGGCCTTGCTCGAGTCTCCGGACCACCGCGCCGGCCGGACCGTGGTCGCCGTCGTCAGCGGCGGCAACATCGCCGTCGAGCGCTTCCGGGAGATCACGGGCCTGCGGCCATGAGCCTTCGAGCCCCAGGCCCTTGTTCCCGTGCCGCGAGTTGTTCTAAGATGACAGCGGCCGGCCATGAAGTCCAAGACCTTGTCGATCGTCGGATTGGCTTTCAGTCTGCTCCTTCCCGCATGCCGCAAGCAGGAAACGCCTCCGGCCTCATCGAGCGCCCCCGGTCCCTATGTCATCGGCATCTTCCAGTCGGTGGATTCGCCGACGGCCAACGAAGTCCGACGCGGCATTCTCCAGGCCTTCGCCGAGGCGGGCCTCCGCGACGGCCGTGAGATCGTCGTCACCATCCGCATCGCCAACAACGACATCGCCGAAGTCCAGACGATCGCCCGCGAGCTGGCCGGCCGGGTGGACATGATCATCCCGCTGTCGACCCAAGCCCTCCAAGCGGCCATCCTGACCTCGCGGAAAGTGCCGATCGTCTTCGGGGCGGTTGCCGTGCCCTATCTCGTCGGGGCGGGCCAGTCGGCCACGAATCATCTCGCGAACGTCACCGGCGTTGTCTCCACGGGACCGATCCGCCAGACGATGGCCCTTATCCGGGACGTCCTGCCGCGGGCCCACCGGGTCGGGTCCCTTTGGACGTCCTCCGAGATCAACTCGGAGCATTATCTGGAACAGGCCCGTGCGGCCGCGTCCGAGCTCGGCTTCGAGCTCGTCGTCGTCCCGGTCACCGGCCCGACCGACATCCCCCGCTCCCTCCAACGTCTCCTCAACGAAAAGATCGACGTGCTCTTCCCGATGTCCGACAACACCCTCAACAGCTCTTTCGATATCATCGGCCGGGCCGCCGAAGAGAACGCGACGCCCTTGTTCGCGAGCTTTCTCCGGTCGGTCGAGTTCGGCGCCTGCGCGGCGCTGGGTTTCGATTTCTACGACATGGGCCTCAAGACGGGCCGGCTGGCCGTCCGGGTCAAGAACGGGGAGAGCCCTGGCGCTCTCCCGATCGAATCCATGGACGCGGTCAAGCTCTACATCAACCCCGAGGCCGCGGCCCGGCAGGGGGTCGTTTTCCCCAAGGACCTTCTCGAACGGGCGGCCCGGATCGTCAGTCAGGCTCCCGGGGGGGCAGCGGCACCCGGCCCCGTTCTCGATTGAAATCGAAAACCCAAACGTCCTTGCCCCCCGGCACTGCCGCGCGGATGGCCCGTCCCACCCGGAAGATGCCCAGGCCGCAGGCTTCCTTCAGCGGCCGTCCTTCGGCCAGATAGCAGAGGATCGCCGAGGACAGGTAACAGCCGGTCCCGTGGACGTTCCGGGCGAGCTTCGGGTGGGC
>JADGNU010000251.1 GCA_017883305.1 Candidatus Aminicenantota bacterium
CTGGCTTTCGCCGACATGAGCGAGCTCTTGGCGTTGAGATAAGTCGCTTCGGCCGCGTCCATCTCCTCGGCCGAGAGGAGGCTCTTGGCAAAGAGGGACTTGGCGCGCTCATAGGCTTTTTCGGACGTCTGCAAGCTGACGTTGGCCTGGTCGAGGGCGGCCTGGCGGGTCTGGTAGCTGGCCTCGTTCTGCTGGATCTTCATCTTCAGCGGCTCTTGGTCGAGCTCGGCCACGATGTCGCCCTTCTTGACGGGCGTGTTGAAATCGGCGTAGAGCTTCTCGATCTTGCCCGAGACCTGCGCGCCGACGTCGACGGTTTCGATCGGGTTCAGGGTCCCCGAGGTCACGACCAGGGCCTCGATGTCGCCGCGGCCGATGACTTCGGTCCTATACTTGGGCACCCCGTTCTTCCCGCTCTTGAAAACGGTCAGACCGAGGATCGCCCCGGTGACGATGACCAGGGCGGCGACGATCCAGATGATCTTCTTCTTCATATCCAATCTCCTTTATTTCTCGCGGTCCGCGGGAGGAGGATCCTGCTCCCGCCGTTCGCGTGAGGGGTTTCGTTCGGCTTCTTTTTTCCGCCGCTCTTCGAAGCGTCGGATCATTTCGTCGTTCTTCAGTTTCTGCTCCGGAGTGAGGACCGCGTCGATCTCTTTCTTGAGCATCTTGCGCAGCTCGTCCAGCCTGGCGTGGCTGTCAGCCCGGTAGGCTTTCATCCGCTCGTCGTTCTTCTTGAAGATCTCGTGGATCCGGTCCTGTTGGTCCTGCGTCAGGCCGAGCTCTTTGGCCCAGCTCTCGGGGGACGGCAGGTGCGGCCGCGCCGCCGCGGCGCGGCGCGCGGAATTGTGCACGACGTACCGCTCACCGAGGACCCCGGCGGCGACGCCGAGGCCGAAGACGACGAGAAGCGTCAGGGCGACGAGGAATTTGTATTTCGTCTTCACGGCGTCGGCCTCCTCAGGGGCGATTTGTCATCCAGGGACGCGAACATGAGCATCATGGTCCTCGTCTCCGGCTTGTCCACTTCGAACAGGGTCCGGGTCTCCGACAGGGGATCCCTGTTGTCGAGGAGCAGGGTCGCCGACTGGCTCAACTCGCGCACCTGAGGGGTGAACAAGAGGAACCCGCCGATGAGGATGACCAGGGCCAGGAATACGGGGATGGCCCTCAGGCTCCACCGCTCCCAGAAAAGCAAGGGCACGAGCTCGGTCTCTTCACGCAGCCGGGGCTCGAGGCGCTCCCAAAAGCGCGGCAGCGGGGCGGCGCCGGGGCTGTCCTTCAGGAGGCTGAACATGGACCGGTACTCCTTCTCGGCCTTCCGGCACGCCGGGCAGGCTTCGAGGTGCTTCGCGAGGAGTCCCCGGGCGCGCTCGTCGAGGCGTCCGTCGATGGACCTCAGGAGCTGTTTCTCAGCCTTGCGACAGTTCATTTGCCTCTCCTTCCCCCGTGAAGCAGGGAGCCAGCTTGAGCCGCAGCATCCGCCGCGCCCGGTGCAGACGGGAGTCGACGGTCCCCGGCGACAGCCGCAGGATCCGCGAGATCTCGTCATACGCCAGCCCTTGGATATCACGGAGCGTCAGGATGACCCGATACTTTTCCGGCAGACCCTCGACATGTCTCCGGACGAGGGCCCGCCGGGCCTCCGTATCGCGTTCGAGCTCGGCTTTTTCCGCCTGCTCCTTGTCCGAGAAGGCCAGCTCGCAGACGTCGTCCAAAGGGACTTCCTTGGCCCGGCTCTTTTTCCGGAGATAATCCTTGATATGGTTCATGGAGATCCGGTAAAGCCAGGTCCCGAACTCGGACTTCCCGTGGAACCGGGGCAGGGCGAGATAGGCCTTCAGGAAGATCTCCTGGGCCAGATCGTCGGCCGCTTCCCGGTTACGGGTGAAACTCAAAGCCATGTTAAACACCTTCGGCTGGTATTTCGTGACCAGCTCTTCGAAAGCCTGGGGGCTTCCGTCTTGAGCCAGCCGAACCAGCTGTTTTTCTTCCATGCGGATATGCTCACTTGTCCTCCGCACCCTATTAGACGGGGGGAGGGGCTATTTCTTCCCTGACCGGGCAGGCGTTAATTATACAGGATTCCCCCTGGCATCGGAAATGCGCACGACTTCCCCCCTGAAGGGGACCAGACCGGTTAATGGACCGGACCAAGTTAGCGGTCCGCCGGGAACTAACCGATCTTGACCGTGGTCTTGGCGACGCCGCCGCGTGTCGACAGGATGGAGACTTCGGCCTCGCCGGAAGTCCCCGGCTTGATCTTGATCTTCCAGCGGACCTCTTTTTTCTCGTTTTGCCTGATGTGCCCGATGTCTTGGCGCGCCTGGACGCCTACGAGCTCGGCCCCGGACGGCAGCCTGACCGAGGCGGCGTCGGGACGGACGATCTTGACCCGGTCGGCCATCTCGAGGGCTGTCGGCAGGAATCCTTCGTTGGTGAAGACGGCGGTGATCTCGAACGTGTCCGCCTCCTTCTTGACCGCCTTCGTCCCGGCCGAAACGATCTTCACCTGGGGCAGGGACTGGGCCAGGAAGAGGTTGAACAAGGCTTCCTTCTTGGCCCATTCTTCGAGGATCTCGACCGGCGGGTTCTGGCGCCAGAACTTGGGGTTGAAGCCGCCGATCTCGACCTCGCCGAGCGTCGGGTGGTTGAACTTGGTCCAGGGCTTGAAGTAGCGTCCGCCGAGCTCCTCGTCGATGTAGCGGAGGTTCTCGAGGTCCGTCACCCGGCCGTCGCCGTCGTAATCCTTGACCCGGCCGCCGTTCCAAAGCTCATCCCCGTACCAGACCGCGCCATAATAGAGGTAGCCGAAATCGGGGGAGTGGCCGAAGAGCGGCTGCCCCTGGGGCTCGCGGGGGATCTCGAAACCCATTTCCGCGGCCATGGTCCGCATCTCGCGGTCGCCCCGGCCGATGTTGGCGTAGTCCCAATAGGTGTCGCCGGCGTTGGGATATCCGGTGATTCTCTTGCCCTCGATGTCGAAGTACTGATAGATCTTCATGTCCTCGGGGAACATCGATTCGCTCATCCGGCTCGTCGACGGTCCATGGAGCAGCATCGGCACGCTCGTGTCCATGGTCTGGCCGATGCTGACGTTGGGGTGCTCAAGGAGGAAGGTGAAGACGGCCCGCGTCTCGGTCTCGGACAGGGGATACTCGCCGGCTCCGCCCTGGGTGTAGCCGCGGCCGGTCAGGTCGTGTCCGGGCATCGGCCGCCAGTTCTCGGGGTAGTTGCGGTGGAGGTCGAGGCCGCCGATGCCGTCCTCGTTGACGCGCCCGTCGCCATCGTTATCGATCCCCTCGGACGAGACGATGTAGTTCCCCTTGCCGGCCGGGGCCCGCTTCATCAGCCGGCCCGACGGATCGTCCGGGTCGATCATCATCGTGCCCTTGCCCGGTTCGACCTTCCTGCGGACTTGGAGGATGAAGCCGTCGCCGTCGAGGTCCTCGGGCGGATCCTCGTCGAGCAGGCCGTCCCGGTCGTCGTCAAAAGGCCGGACGGTGCTGCGGTTCGACTGGGCCGTATTCAGATACAGCTCCGAGCCGTCGGGGTTGTTCTTGACCTTCACGTAGATCGCCTTCGTGTCGACGAGCTTGGTCAGAGCAGGGTCCTGGCCGTAGCCGCTGAGGATATGCCAGGCGAACCAGAGCGCCGACTCGGCGGCCGTCACTTCGCCCGAATGCCTGTTGCCCTCGATGAACATGGCCGGCTTGTCGGTGTCCTTGCCCGTCGCCTTGTTGGTGATCGTGATCTGCCAGATGTCGCGGCCCTCGAAGGATTTGCCCACCGAGTAGAGATCGACGAGATTCGGGTAATCGGCGGCCCACTGGCGCAGAAAGGCGGTGACTTCGTCATAGGTATGATAATGCGCGAAATCCATCTTCCCGGCCGTCTTCGGCTTGGTGAAGTCGTAGGCGACCATCGGGAAGTAGCTGATTCCATGTCTGATGCCGCCCACGGTATAGGTCGGCGGGAGCTTCGATTCCTGCCGCCGCCCCGGCGGCCCGAACTCCTGGGCCATGGCAACGACGATAATGCCCGCAGCGGCGAGCATCAAGACGGCGACGAGCCTGAGTGCGCGCTTGTTCATGCGTCCTCCTCGTTGATGTGCAGGTCGGAGAATATGCGGAACTCCAGGCCAAGTCAACTTAGCGGGGAAGCTTGATGAGGGCAACGGCGTAGCAGGCGATGGCCCGCTTCTCGCCGACCGGCCCGAGTCCTTCGTTCGTCTTGGCCTTGAGGCCCAACGATGATTCGGGAACGCCGAGGATCGGCGACAAGGCG
>JADGNU010000252.1 GCA_017883305.1 Candidatus Aminicenantota bacterium
CGGGAAGGCAAGCCCCTGTCCCCATACGGGGTCAGCAAGTTCGTCGACGAGAAATACGCCGAGATCTTTCACGTCCTCCACGGCCTGAACGCCGTCGCCCTGCGCTACTTCAATGTCTTCGGGCCGCGCCAGGACCCGAGCTCCGAGTACTCGGCCGTGATCCCCTTGTTTATCACCAAGATGCTCAGGGGCGAGCGGCCGACGATCTACGGCGACGGCGAGCAGTCGCGGGATTTCATCTTCGTCGGCGATGTCGTCCGGGCCAACCTCGCGGCCGCCGCATCGGCCCGCGCGGCAGGGGAGGCCATCAACGTCGCGTGCGGCCTCGGGACGACGGTCAACGGGCTCCTCGACGCCGTGAACGATGTCCTCGAAACGAAGATCGAGGCCGTCCATGCGGCGCCCCGTCCGGGCGACATCCTGCACTCAAAGGCGGACATCTCCAAGGCCGGACGCCTGATGGGATTTTCACCGGAGCGGTCCTTCTTCGAAGGCCTCCGGGAGACGGTGGCCTGGTACAAACAAAGGAGTTGAATCCATGAACCTCGAAGCCTCGAAGCTGCTCCAGAAGATCGAATCGAAAAAGGCCCGGATCGGCGTCATCGGCCTCGGCTACGTCGGCCTGCCCCTGGTCAAAACGTTCCTCCAGAAGGGCTTCAACGTCACCGGGTTCGACGTCGACGTCCGAAAAGTCGACATGCTCAATCGCGGCAAGACCTATATCCGCCACATCTCGGCCTCCGAGCTCAAGGAATTCCTGGGCCGCAAGAAGTTCCGGGCCACCGCGGATTTCAAGGGGCTCAGGAACGTCGATGCCATCCTCATCTGCGTGCCGACGCCCCTCGACGGGCACGGCAGCCCCGACCTGTCCTACGTCCTCAACTCGACCATCACCGTGGCCGAGAACATCCGCAAGGGTCAGCTCGTCATTCTCGAGAGCACGACCTATCCCGGCACGACCGACGAAGAGATGCTGCCGATCCTCGAGGCCGGCGGCCTCAAGGGCGGCCGCAACTTCTTCCTGGCTTTTTCGCCCGAACGCGAGGACCCGGGCAACAAGAATTTCTCGACGGCCACGACCCCCAAGGTCGTCGGCGGCCTGACCCCGGACTGCCTCAAGCTGGCCAAGGCCCTTTACGACAAGATCATCGTCCGGACCGTGCCGGTCTCTTCGACCAAGGCGGCCGAATCGACGAAGCTCCTGGAGAACATCTTCCGCTCGGTCAACATCGCCCTCGTCAACGAGCTGAAGATGATCTTCGACCGCATGGGCATCGACGTCTGGGAGGTCATCCGGGCCGCTTCGTCCAAGCCTTTCGGCTTCATGCCCTTCTACCCCGGACCGGGACTCGGCGGGCACTGCATCCCGATCGACCCCTTCTACCTGACCTGGAAGGCCAAGGAAGTCGATTACCAGACCAAGTTCATCGAGCTCGCCGGCGAGATCAACACCTTCATGCCCTATTATGTGATCAACAAGACGGTCGAGGCGCTCAATGCCCAGGGCAAGTCGGTCAAGGGGGCCAAGGTCCTCGTCCTCGGACTGGCCTATAAGAAGGACATCGACGATTCACGTGAATCTCCGTCCCTGAAGATCATCAGCCTGTTCCAGCACAAAGGGGCCAAGGTGTCCTACAACGACCCTTACGTTCCGCGCGTTGTCGGGCACCGCGAGTACCCCGGACTCGAGCTCGCCTCCGTCACATTGACGAACGCCTTGCTCAAGCGAGCCGACGCCGTCGTCATCGCGACGGACCACACGAGCTACGATTACGACTGGATCGTCAAGACCGCCCGGCTCGTCGTCGACACCCGGAACGCCATCAAGCGGCACAGGAAAAACGTCGTCAAGGCTTAAAAAGAAGCAAAAAGAAGGGGTCAAACCTACGCGATGCCAGTCTAAAACTGGCATCGCGTAGGTTTGACCCCTTCTTAGCAGATGCGGGGGAGGAGCTCCGAGGTCAGGGGCTCGAGGAGGCGGAGGCCGCCGGCCGTCGTCCGGAGCAGCAGCTCGCCGGGACGGCCAACGCGGTTCTGGACCTCGCCGATGATAGCCGCCTTGTGTCCCAGCCGGTGGCTGCGCATGCGCCGGAGAATCTCGCCGGCCTTCGCCGCCGGGGCGATGACCACCGCCTTCCCTTCACAAGCCATGTAGAGAGGATCGATCCCGAGGAGCTCGCTGGCCGCCCGAACGGGCCGTGACAGAGGGATGCTATCTTCTTCGATGAGAATAGGATAGGGGAGACGTTCGGCCAGCTCGAAAAGGACGGTCGCCAGCCCCCCGCGGGTGACGTCTCTCATCCACAGGGCCCCGTTCTTCCAGAGCGGGAGGAGGAAGAGGAGCGGGGCGCAATCGCTTCGGACGTTCGAGCGCAAGCCGAAATCGCCCCGAGCGAGCATCACCGCCAGGCTGTGGTCGCCGAGGGTGCCGGTCAGGATGACCTTGTCGCCCCGGCGGATCTTCCCCGGCCGCGGCCGCGCCATGGTAACACCCACACCGGCCGTATTGATGAAGATCTTGTCCCCTTGGCCGCGCCGGACGACCTTGGTGTCGCCGGTCACGATGCGGACATCCGCCGCTTTAGCCGCCCTCCGGATCGAGCGGATGACCCGGTCGAGAACGTCCGAGTCGAGGCCCTCTTCGAGGATCAGGGCGAGGGAGAGGAACCTGGCTTTCGCTCCTGAAACGACGAGGTCGTTGACCGTCCCGTTGACGGCCAGGCGCCCGATGTCCCCGCCGGGAAAGAACAAGGGATCGACGACATAGCTGTCGGTCGTGAAAGCGATCCCTCCGGGCAAGTGAACGGCGTCGCCGAGCTCGCCCAGCAAGGGGTCGCCGAAGGCCGGCACGATCCGCCCGGCGATGAATTCGCGCATCAGCCGGCCGCCGCTGCCAAGCTCCAGGCTGATCTTGGTCACGAGCGGGCCCTCCTCTCCCCACCGTACTTGAAGTGGATGAGACAGGCGCCCTCATAGGACACCATGCACGGGCCGAGCGGGGAGTCGGGCAGGCACTTCTTCCCGAAGAGACGGCAGCCCTCCGGACGGATGACGCCGCGCAGGACCTCGCCGCAGCGGCAGCCGGCGAGGTCGCGATCGTCGCCGCTCTCTTTCAGGCCGAACCTGGGCCCGGCGTCATATGCGGCGAACTCTTTCCTGAAGCGGAGTCCGCTGGCCGGGATGACGCCCAAACCGCGCCAGCTCGCGTCAAACGGCTCTAAGACCTCGTCCATGAGCGCCCGGGCCACGGGATTGCCTTCGCGGCCGATGGCCCTCGAGTACTCGAGGGCGACGCGCGGCTTTCCTTCGACCGCCTGTTCCAGCACCGAGCGGATGGCCAGAAGGATGTCCCCCGGTTCGAATCCGGCGATGGCCCCGGGGACGCCGAATTCGCGGGCCACGAATTCGTAGGGCTCGGCCCCGATGACGGCGCTGACGTGACCGGGATAGATGAAGCCGTCGACGGCCGCCTCTCCGGCCTCGAGGATGGCCCTCAGGGCCGGGGGGACGAGCCAGAGGGCCGGAAGGACCGAGTAATTCCTCAGACCTTCGGCCGCGGCCTGCCGCACCGTGTAGGCGATCGCGGGAATGGTCGTCTCGAACCCGGCTCCGTAGAAAACGACCTTTCTCGCCGGGTCGCGCCGGGCTTCGTTCAGCGCCTCCTCGGGGGAATAGACGATCCTCATCCGGGAGTCCCTGGCCGGGACCGCGGTCTGCAACGACCCTTTCCGGGTCGGGACCCTGGTCATGTCGCCGAACGTCGCCAGGGTCACCCCCTCGGTCCCGGTCACGATGGCGATCGCGGCCTCATGGATGGCGTTGGGGGTAATGCAGACGGGGCATCCCGGCCCCGAGACCATCTCGACGCCAGCCTCGGCGAGGAGGGGCGTGAGGCCGCTCTTGAAAAGGGCCATCGTGTGAGTTCCGCAGACCTCCATCAGGCGCGGCGTCCGTCCAATCTTTCGGGATTGCTCCTCGATATCGCTGAGGAGACTCCGGAGGGCGGCGGGGTTCCTAAGCTCCTTCATCTTGGGCCGCGGCCAGCTCTCTGAAGAGGCGGAGCGTCTCCCGGGCTTCTTTGGCGTCCATGACCGAGATGGCGAAACCGGCGTGGATGATGACCCAGTTGCCCCGCCGGGCCTGCGGGACGAGGGCCAGATTGACCTTCACCTCGCTGCCCATGTAGCTGGCCGTCCCTTGGCCCGATTCGTCGATATGGCTGATCTTGGCGGGAACGGCCAGGCACATCGTCATTTCTCCAGATCATTCACTTTAGCAGAA